>DAOVFL010000010.1 GCA_030672945.1 Candidatus Bathyarchaeota archaeon
TTAAGTACCCCAGAACTGGAAGGCTTCCCAAGAAATCCTTAGTACACAAAGTTGCAGAAACACATGAAAACGGTTGGGAAACAGGTTCAAGGGGCTGGAAATATCATTGGAGTCCAGATGAGGCAAAAAAACTCATTTTCAGAACACATACAACAGCAACGACAATCAGGTATTTAGCTGAACATAAAGAACCTCCTGTAAAAGTGTTCTCTGTTGACCGCGTATACCGCAACGAAAAAATGGATTACAAAAGCCTGGTTGAATTCCATCAAATTGAAGGTATAGTCATGGATAAAAACGTAACGTTACGTGATCTTATTGGAACATTAAAAGAGTTTTACCTCAAGCTTGGAATGAAAAAAGTGCGGTTCTGGCCAAGTTACTTCCCATACACTGAACCTTCAGCCCAGTCAACGGTTTACATTCCTGAACTTAAGAAGTGGTTTGAACTATGTGGAATGGGAATGTTCCGCCCTGAAGTGCTAGCTCCATTAGGCATAAAACATCCCGTTTTAGCTTGGGGTGGAGGTTTAGAGCGCTTGATAATGCTGAAGCTTGGCTTGGATGACATTCGATTCTTGTATAAGAATGATCTAGGCTGGATCAGGAGGACTCCAACATGCCAGTAATCACCTTGTATAGAGATAGACTCTCAATGTTTGTTGAACATTCATTAACCGTCGAGGAGATGGCGAAATGGCTTCCATGGATAGGATTTGACATAGAAGAAACAGGTACAGATTACGTGAAAATAGAGTTCAACCCAAACCGTATTGACTTCTCAAGCTATGCTGGAGTGGCAAGAGCCTTTAAGGGATTGATGGGATGGAAGACAGGTTTGCCAATTTACAAGGTGGGCAAGGGCAGCATAACGTTGAAAATCGATGAAACGGTTCAGCAAGTTCGGCCATACATGTTGAGTGCCGTTGTTAGAAACATAAAGTTGGATGAGGATGCGGTTAAGGAGATCATGGAAATGCAGGAGGATCTACACTGGGGCATCGGTAGAGACCGCAAGAAAGCTTCCATAGGAGTGCATAACCTGGATAATGTTAACCCTCCATTTACATATTTAGCGGCTGACCCAGATGAAGTAAAGTTTATTCCTTTAGGTAAGACAGAAGAGATGACACTGAGAGAAGTTCTTGAGGAGCATGAAAAGGGAATAGCTTACAAACATCTAGTTGACTGGTCTCCGAAATACCCACTCTTAATAGATACTGACGGAAACGTTCTTTCAATGCCGCCGATAATAAATGGTGAACTGACACGGATAAGCACTGAAACAGAGAACCTTTTCCTAGACGTGACAGGACCCGATCTTGAAGCAGTTAAACAGTCTCTAAACGTTCTAGTCACTGCCCTCGCAGACATGGGTGGAACAATTAGTACAGTGCAAGTGAAATATCCGGATAGAACTATTATTTCTCCAGATTTGACTCCACAAAAGATGAAGTTGCGTAGATCATACACTAACAAATTGTTGGGGCTTAAACTTTCAAAATCCAAAATTATTAAATGCTTGGAAAAATGTAGGCTGAGTGCTAGAGAAGACGAAGATGGAGACATCGAGGTTGGAATTCCAGCCTATCGAATTGACATTTTACACGAGGTTGACTTAGTCGAAGAAGTTACCGTTGGTTATGGCTATTATAGACTTAAATCGACAAAGCCGAAAACTGTGACAACAGGTAGCTTTCACGAAGCAACAAAGCTTACAAATGTTGTTAGGGGGATAATGGTAGGTTTAGGCTTCACGGAGGCAATGAATTTTACACTGACAAACAATGACGTTCAATTCAGAAGGATGAGAAGAAAACCAATGAAAACTATTAAAATTGTAAATCCAGTATCTTCAGAATACAACATAGCAAGAACAAGCCTATTGCCATCTTTGATGAAGAATTTAATGGATAACAAACATGAAAGCTTCCCTCAAAAAATCTTCGAGGTTTCAGACATCATAAATATTAATATGAAAAATGAATGCCGCTCTGAAAGATCTCTCTGCGTGGCGGGGGTCTCATCTCATTCAACAGCCAATTTCACAGAAATAAAATCCACAGTAGAAGCATTGTTAGCTAATTTAGATCTGACCAGATGGAAGATAAAACCAGTACATAATTCAAGCTTCATAGAAGGAAGAACTGCAACAACAAAACTGAAGGACAAGGACATAGGCTTTCTAGGTGAAATTCACCCGGAGGTTCTCAACAACTTCGAATTGGAAAATCCCGTCTGCGGCTTCGAAATAAACCTTGAACATCTATTGCCTAAGTGAAAAAATAGGAAAGGTTAATTTCAAACGAAAGCAGATGTTTAAATAGCGATGAAATGAGCATAATCCCACTGGAACCCTATAACATATAGGACCCATAGAGACGGACCCAACAGAAAAGGCAAGCTTTTGCTTCCTTTACTATGATGGCGGGTTTACCCAATTATGGGACACGGTGGGCGCGGGTAAAAATCCTACGCTGAGAGTGCTTAACCTAGAGGAGCGTACAGCTCAACAATGAAGTTAAGTGATAGGTTATGTAGGAAACAACCACCCGCGAAATAACTTTTAAGTTTCATTCTTGCATAGAAACTTAGAGATTAATAGAACACTGGCAGGTTAGAAACTTGGATATGGAAACAAAACTTGAGTTGATCTGTAGATCTCCAACTGAAGAAGTTTTAACCATGAAGGATTTAAGAGTTCTTTTGGAAACGGAGGAGCATCCCGTAGCATATAATGGTTGGGAGCCTTCAGGGCTAGTCCATCTGGGAACAGGCGTCATTTGTGCGTATAAAATGAAGGATTTTGTGGATGCTGGAATACGGGTTAAAGCTTATCTTTCAACTTGGCATGCTTGGCTGAACAATAAACTAGGCGGCGACCTTGAATTAATCAGGAAAGCGGCGGACCTTTTCAAACATTCATGGATAGCCCTAGGCGTTCCGGAAGACAAGGTTGAGTTCATTTATTCAGACAAGCTTTACAATGACCTAAGCTACTGGGTAAAGACAATTATGGTGGCCAAAAACCTAACGATAGCTAGAACAAGGCGAACTCTTGAGATTGCTGGAAGAAAGGAGACGGAAGCACACTATGTTTCAGACTTTTTATATACGCCGATGCAAGTGGCAGACATATTCCACTTAGAAGTGAAGATTTGTCAGTTAGGTATGGATCAACGTAAAGGAAACGTAGTTGCCAGAGAGTTAGGCGAGAAACTTGGATTCTGGAAGCCAGTTTGCGTTCACCATCATATGCTGCAAGGTCTAGAAAAACCAGCAAGATGGCCGATTCCGGAAGGAAAAGAGAGAGAAGCCTTGGCTTCTGCCAAAATGTCGAAGAGTAGACCGGAAACCTGTGTATTCATTTATGATTCACCTGAAGAAATAAAACAGAAGATTACAAAGGCTTTCTGTCCAGAAAGAACTGTGGAATTTAACCCTATTTTGGACATTTGTAAATGTATAATTTTCCGAGAAGAAAAATCATTCGCAATAAGACGCCCAGCAAGGTTCGGTGGTGCAATGGAGTTTCAGAGCTATCAAGAACTGGAAACAGCCTACAAATATGGCAGTTTACACCCACAAGACTTAAAGAATGCTGTGGCAGAGGAATTAGTTGCAATTCTCGAGCCTGTCAGACGATATTTTGAAAGAAATCGGGAAGCAGAGGAGTCTTTAAACGCTGTTAAAAATGCTACAATAACAAGGTAACAGTTTTGTCAACGCGTCTTAAGAAGAAAGAAGAAAAGATTCTAGAGATCATAAAAAGATTAGCTACGGAGTCTGCAAAGGGAACCCCTATAATTGTTGAGGGAAAGAAAGATGTTAATGCCTTAAGGGCACTAGCCATTGATGGAAAGATAATAGAGGCGAAAACCAGCGGTAAATCCTTATTGGATGTTATTTCTGAAGTGGAAAATTGCGGTACACGAGAAGTCATCCTACTATTGGATTTTGACAGACGCGGAAAGGAGTGGACTAAACGTATAGGACAATACTTGGAAAATACGCGTATAAAACCGAACGTTGCTTTCTGGAAAAAACTCCAATGCATTGTAGGTCGAGAAGTAAAGGATGTTGAAGGCTTAACAAGTTACATGGAAACATTAAAGAGGAGGATTTGTAATTCATAAGATATAATAGGAAGAAATGTTAACACAATCTCGTGATTCAAGATTACAGTTCGCTTATCATGTGATTAAAGCTAACTTAACCTAATCATCGGAGGTGAACGCTTACGGGCTCATCACAAACATTTACCGTAAAGTATGTTATACGAGGAAAATTCGAGATAGAAGGAGTCGTTGAAAAACCAGACGTTATAGGAGCCGTTTTCGGGCAAACGGAAGGTTTATTCAGTCCAGAACTTGATCTTAGGGGACTTCAGAAATCCGGACGAATAGGCAGAATAGAAATCCAATTGAGTTCCAAACAAGACAAAACTACAGGTACAATAATAATCCCAACAAGTATGGACAGAGTTTCTACATCTCTGATTGCCGCAAGTATAGAAAGCATAAATAGAGTAGGTCCCTGTGCCGCGAAGGTAACCCTTGAAAAAATTGAAGATGTTAGAGAAGCACGTAGAAAAACAATAATTAATAGAGCCAAAGAAATCCTGCATAAATGGACTATTGAATCCATGCCTTCAGTAGATGAAATCTTCAAAGAAGTGGCAGAAACACTGAAAGCAGTAAAGGTTGAGAAATATGGAACGGAAGAGCTTTCAGCTGGACCAGAAGTTGGCAGTGCAAAAGAGGTGATCATTGTCGAGGGAAGGGCTGACGTAACCAATTTGATGCGATGTGGAATATACAACATCATAGCAGTAGAAGGTGCGAAGGTGCCAGAGACAATAAAAAGACTTTCAAAGGAAAAAGAAACAACAGCCTTCCTTGATGGAGATAGAGGTGGAGACTTAATTCTAAAAGAGCTTCTGCAAGTAACAGAAATAAGACATGTTGCTAGGGCACCTAGAGGAAAAGAAGTTGAGGATTTAAACTGCAGAGAAATATTTGAAGCCTTAAAAAACAAGAGTCCTATTGAAAAACCATCTAAACTAAGAAGAGAAAAACGAAAGATCGAAGTCTCGAAGGAAATTGTTCAATCAATGAAAGAGCTGGAGGGCACTTTGGAGGCTATTCTCTTAAATGAGAAGATGGAGCGGATAGAACGGTTACCAGTAAGTCAACTAGCGGAGAAACTTCGGCAAATAGATGGTGTCGACACCATTGTTTTTGATGGAATTATAACACAAAGGATAGTCGATGTGGCAAACGATAAAAACATAAAAAATGTCATTGCTTCACGCATATCAGAAGCCGTTAAAACACCATTAAACGTTCAATTGATGACATTCTCAGATATTAAATGAATAATGTAATCAATGAAGGCTTTACAACCAAATACTGCTGAAAAAGGCAGCCTCCTGAGAAAAATCTGCAAGCCTTCTATTTACCCCTACACTACCTTAGATTTAAACAGCTTCTCCCTGACCATGTAACACATGGAATAATCGAATGTCATCTTCGAAAAGTCCTTTACATCTTCGAACTTTCGAAAAGCCTTAACGAGTCGCAACGTGTACTTTGATTCTCTGCAATAAACCTTCACGATGCTCATTGGTTTCTCAAAGAATTCGCGTTCAACAATCCTGTGACAAAAGCATATTGAAGCTTTTCAATCTTAATTCCTTCAATAGCTATCATCAGATCCACGTTATCTTCAACCACAGCATAGAAGTATACAAGTTTCTGTCAAAAATCAGCACTCAATTCCCGAAATCGTTAATACCTCGAAGAGGATTTCAGTGTGTACTCATTCACTTTGGTATCCAAAGCTGAAAGTAAAACGTAACCTTCATAAACAGTACCTTCTCAGTAATTAAGAGTGAAATCAAGTCCATTTTCAACACTTTTTTAAAAGTGGATCAATTATTGAATGATTAAGTACTGATAGAAGAGGATGAGATATTGAAAATTATAGATATAAATTTAAAGAAAGGGTTTGTGAAGGTTATTCCGGAAACTCTTGATGATTTTTGGCATTTATACAACATTATCTATAGAAATGATGAAGTTTACTCGCGTACAAAACGTGAAATAAAACCAAATGAGAAGTATGCTAGGCCTAGACGTGGTCAGCGAGTTCCAGTCTTCTTAGGTATTAAGGTGGAAAAAATTACTTGGGACAAGCTTTTAGGTAGACTTAGGGTTCATGGAACTATTTGCGAAGCTCCGGAAACAGTTCCAGTCGGTGCTCATCACACGATTAATATTATTTTGAACAAGCCGCTTACAATTGTGAAGAAGAAGTGGATTAAACATCAGATTGAAAGACTGAAGTTGGCAAGTAAAACCTCAGAAAACCCCATAATTATAATTGCTATTGATGATGAAGGTTATGTTATCGCCAAAACAAAACAGTACGGGGTTAAAGTAGAAGTAGAGGAGAGAATAAGGCTTCCAGGCAAGCTAGAAGCTGAAAAAAGAAGCGCAGCCCTAGAAGAGTACTTCCGAAAGGTTTCAAGCAGTCTACGTCAAGTCCGGACAGCAACAAATAGTCCAATAGCAATAATCGGGGTAGGCTTTGTAAAAAACGATTTTGCCAAATTCCTACAAAATGAAGATAAAGACATAGCCAAGTTGGTTGTGGATGTAAAAAGTGTTAACAATGGCGGTGTCGCCGGAATATATGAAGCCCTACGCTCAGGTGTACTCTTAAAAACCATGAAGCACATGCGAATCACTAAGGAAACAGAAGTTATTGAAGAAGTTCTGAAGAGACTTGGAAGAAACGAGTCTAACATCGCTTATGGATTTGATGATGTTAGAATGGTTGCTGAGCTGGGAGCTGTTGAAACAATGGTTTTAGCGGACACTATGCTGCGTAAAACCTCAGATGAGGAAAGGCTGCTTCTTGAAGGTTTAATGAAGATTGTAGAGCAGAAGGCCGGAAAAATAATGGTTATAAGTACAGAACACGAAGCCGGTGCAAAACTCACAGCCTTAAGCGGTATAGCCGCTCTCTTACGCTTCCCAGTACATCAAGGTTCTGCAGGTAATAGCTTAGTTACCATGTAAAGAATCGAAACAGTTATCGCATTGAATTACAAAATAGGTATGTTCGCAGTAATTCGGATGAACAAAAAAATGGTGAAACGAAAACCTTCAATATGCATCCAAAACATAGTTGCATCAGCATCTCTTAACCAAACCGTAAACTTGGACTTGATAGTTAAAAGATTTCCACACACGGAATATCGTCCAAACGTTTTTCCAGGCCTTGTCTTTCGATTGAAAAAGCCGAAGACAGCCACCTTGATATTTAAGACTGGAAAAATGGTCTGCACAGGAGCGAAATCAGAGAAGACAGCAAGGCAAGCAGTAAATAAAGTGGCGAGGGAACTGAAAAAGAATGAGATAATACCTGCTGCAAACAAGCCTGTCATTCAGATTCAGAATGTTGTTGCGTCTGTAGTGTTAGGTGGGGAGATAGACTTGGAAAGCGTTGTTTACAAACTTAGACGAGTGATGTATGAACCTGAACAGTTTCCGGGAGCAGTTTACAGGATGAAGGATCCAAAAGTGGTGTTCCTCATATTCTCGGTTGGAAAATTAGTGTGTGTGGGTGCAAAAAGGGAAAAAGATGTTTATGTTGCTGTGGATAAACTTCAGAAAATACTGGAAGAAAAAGAAGTTATTTTCTATCCTTAAAAGAATAGAGGAAAAAGCTTCAGGATAAACCTGTTAATCGTCTACGAACCGCTGGATTCTGATCCGCAAGTCTTTTCAAAGTCATCTCAAAAGTCTCATTTTCAAACAGTTCTTTTTCTATGAAAACTCCTGTCCTTCCAACCTCATCCCTTCTTAAAAGAGCATGAACACGGTTCAGAACTGTTTCAACAGATATTCCAAGCAGTTTGCTAACATGTTCCTCACATCCAACAGTTGCGTTTTCTCTGTGCCCGTCCTTAATCGGTTCAATCAGCACTAACCGTTTGTCCACTCCAGAAGTTCGTAAACCATCCTTCAAATT
Source organism: Candidatus Bathyarchaeota archaeon (assembly GCA_030672945.1). Lineage (GTDB taxonomy): Archaea > Thermoproteota > Bathyarchaeia > Bathyarchaeales > Bathycorpusculaceae > SOJA01. The sequence continues at coordinate 8,041 of DAOVFL010000010.1, forward strand.
TCTGATAGAAACCTCGCCACTAAACTTGTAAAATTCCCTTTCAACCTTACGCATTTTCATTAATGGAAATGAAACACTTGTGTTTTCACCTATCTCCAGATACGCTTTCATAGCATAAGTTGGTGTAGCTTGAACAACCAAACGCCTATTGACATGTACTCCTGCCTTTTCTAAAGCGGTTTCAACAATGAATGATGACGCCAGTTGATGTATGAAAACATCTATGTCGCTCTTTTGAGTAACATCTCCTCTCGCTATGCTACCATACACAACAGTCTCTAAATTGAAGGGTTCCAATGCTTCCATTATCTGTAAGGATTCATCTCTAAGTCTCTTAAGTAAAGCCCAGTGTTCCGAATCATAAATAACCTCTCTGTATTCTAAATGTCTCCAAGGTTTCTTCACCATTTTTTTACCTCTTCAAAAGACTATTGTATTTGGTCTAATTTAGTAATTTCCGGAAACAATCAAAGGCAACGTGAACGTTCAATGAGTACCTCCGTATGCACCATCTGTAAGCAAAGGGCCTCTTTCTTTTTTAGACCATATTCCGGAGAGAAACTGTGTAAAAAATGTTTCATCAGATCTATTGAGAACAAAGTTAGGTTGACCATTGCCAAGTACAATATGATGAAGTATAATGATAGGATAGCAGTTGCGGTTTCAGGAGGAAAAGACAGCTTGAGTCTACTGTATATTCTAGCCAAAATTGAGCGTAACTTCCCAAAGGCATCCCTTGTTGCTATTTCAGTTGATGAGGGAGTCAGGGGGTACCGCGGTAAAGCTATAAGAATGGCGGCGGAAAACTGTAAAAAGCTTGGTATAGAACATTGTATAGTTTCTTTCAAGGAGTTTTACGGCTATACACAAGATGACGTTGTTAGGCGTCTTAAAAAAGGAGACAAAACCGAGTTGACGCCGTGTGCATACTGTGGTGTTTTACGAAGGAAAGCATTAAACATCGCTGCAAGAGAGGTTAGAGCGAATAAGGTTGCAACTGCCCACACCTTGGATGATGAGACACAAACAATTCTCTTGAACATTCTTCATGGTGATCCCTTAAGAATAGCGAGAGAGAAACCACTTACAGACGTGGTTCATCCAGATCTTGTACAGAGAATAAAACCCTTCTGTGAAATTCCGGAAAGGGAAACAACCCTTTACGCCTACATTAAAAAAATAAAATTTCAAGATGCGCCATGCCCATACGCTTCACAAGCAATAAGAAATGATATACGCCTTTTTCTTAACAGAATGGAATACAGACATGCTGGGACAAAATTCACAGTATTCAAGTCAATAGAGAAGATTAGACCAGCAATAGAAAAGATTGTCACAAGAGTAGAATTAAATAAGTGCAGCGAATGTGGAGAACCAACAAATGAAAGAACGTGTAAGGCCTGCCAAATGCTTCAGCAATTAAGTGTACTTTAACTCTTGTTTAATGCAGAACACGAGGAAAAAATTACGATGCTGTTACAGCGGGAATCGCGTATTTCAAGGTTTGACCTCACTACTTTAGGAAATCGCTCAACCTTTTGATACTGTTATGAGTATTGCGACTAGTATGCCGATAGCCAATGTGAGTATACTGTATTTTTTACTCTCTTTTTCTGCTTGAGGAAGGAGATGTGTAGCACCCACGTAGATCAGCGCGCCTGCTGAGAACGCAAGCAGTGCTCCTAGAATTGGTTCTTCCAAGTTTCCTATTAATGGATAAGATAGTAATGTTCCCAACGGTGTTGATATCGCTGCTGCAAGGAAGGCATACATCGTAGACTTCTTTTCATCAATCCCGCTTGACAGTAAAAGCAGAAATGTGACTACACCTTCAGGAAATTCGTGAAGCACCATTCCCAGGGCAGCTAATGTTCCAGTGAGCACACTTGCACTGAAAGTCACTGAATAGACGATGCCGTCTACAAAGGAATGAAGGCTTATGCCTAACGCAGCTGTAGGTCCTATACTGCCTTTCGTGCTGCCCAGCTTGTCACAAACATAGCCACTTGTAAATCGGTTGATAATATGAAGAAAAATATATCCGGCTAGAAGAAAGATAGGTGCATTCACGTTCATACTAAAGGATTCAGGGACTATATGTATGAATGACACGGAGATGAGTACTCCGGATGCGAAACACATGAAGTAAGTTACGGATTTTTTACCCCACTCCTCGTATTTTCTTATTGTATATATTCCTATCGTTGTAACTAGGCAGGCTAAGAAGCTGGCTACTACGGCCCAGAACGGTTCAGTCATTTAAGTCACCGATTGTCTCTTTTTTTAACATTTTTTCAGTTAGTTCTTGTCTCCTACATTCTGAGTTGCTGAATATTTTTTTGTTGCATGGACACCTCTTTGGGTGACCGTAGGTTCGGCAAATCGCATTTATCAAATCTTCAGAACAATGATGATCTATTGTGGAGGCTTCTTCACATGCTTTCTTAGAATCATAGCTTAAGAATTCTACAAGTAAAATTTCTAAAATTCGATGTTTCCTTAATAACTTCTGAGCTTCAACGATGCCACTCTCGGTGAGTTTAGCTCCGTAATAACGTGTGTATTCAACTAAATTTTTCTTGGCAAGTTTCTGAAGAATCTCTGTTGTAGTTGCTGGGTTAACTCTAAACGATCTTGCTAAACCTGTAGTTGTGGTTCTTTCATCTCCCTCGACTTGCTTTCTGTAAATATATGTTAAGTATTTGCCTTCTTTTGGAGTTAGGGTTATTTCAATACTCAAGGAGCATCATCTACAAAGTGAATTTAGGTATTACTTAAAAATGTTTGGTTGACCCTAAACTTTGCTTTCGGAAGAATCTGATACAATATAATTTGCAGCAACTAGCTTCTCTATTTTTCTGCTGCTTTCCTCTTTAAAATTTTTAGGATCGTAGATGCCTCACGCGCATCATTTGCAACGCCTACATGTTTAGACTTGAACAAAATAATTTTGGATCCGCAGTACGGACAGGTTCTTGTTTTCTGGTGGGATTTGGCTGCCAATAAACCGCCACATTTGCCGCAAACAATGATTATGAAGGAGGTCATAGTTTTCACGCGTCCGAAAACCTTTTCCACAATACAGTAAATAACTCTAACGTAAGAGGAGAATAAATGAACAGCGAAGAAAAATCTAAAGGTAGATCATGGTTGAATTTGGTTCAGCTTGCTACACGATACTTTAAGAAGAAAGGATATGAAGTCGAGCGTGAGACAATGACGCTTGAAGGTTACAGCGGAATATCAAGAAAATTTGATTTGATAGTTCAAAGGGGACGTTTGGTTCAAGGGGTTTGGATCAAGGATTGGAAGAGAACTATAGGGGTGAACGTTGTGATAAATCTCGACAAAGCTTCAGAGGATGTAGGTTTAAAAAATCCTATAATCATAGGTGATAAATTCAGCGATCATGCAAAGTCTTATGCAAATAGAAGGAAAATAACACTTTTAACAAAACGACGAATGTATATGAGCCTAAGATAAATAGGAGATTAGATTCTTAATAACTCCTCTAGTAAACCCTCACGTTCCAGTTTGCCCAGCCAATCGACGACGCCAATACGACACTCGCCAAAATTTTTAAAGGCCTCCAAAATCTCACACACAATTTCTTCCACATTTTTACCTGAAACATCTAACTCACACACTCTTTCTTTTTCATAAATATTTAATGCGTCACACAAACAGGCATCCAGAATTTCAGAAGCCAAATTCTCCCAAAGCTTACATCCGGAGAAACCGCACTGTTCCATGAACCTACGTAATTCGACAGGGTCACGTCTCAACACAAAAATGTGAGTAGCAAGTTCTTCTGGAACAACGAAGACAGCATAATGACCGTCAACAACAACATCTCTCTTTTTACAGTGTTCAACGACTTCACGGATCCTTATACGCATAATGTTTTCATCAACAATTATAGAACCTCTTTCATCATCTCTTCCCAAAACCAAATTCTTACCTAAGGCAAAATCTGTCAAGTTCACATACAATGCATCAAGCTTGGAAGCAAGCAAGCGTGCAACAGAGGTTTTCCCAACACAAGGTGTTCCTGTCACTAGAATAACACGTTCACACATAACTCAGCCATCCCAACCTATGAATAAGCAGGTAACAAAATAAAGCTTCCAAAGCCTTTATTGAACTCCGATACGTATTATACTTGTGGCTGGCGAGTTGGCGTGTGGCCTTCGAGCCTAATCAAGGCTTGAGGAAACTCCGCCCCACATGTAGAATTGCAACGTCCGCAAGGGCGTAAGGCGAGAGCCTTGGCTCCGGAGCAGAAACGAAACGTCCATCCAGCAAGTGCCCATGAAACATGCTGAGTTGTTGAGACTGTTGGATGGAAACGGTGAAACGGCCGTCCTGCAAGTGGAAAGGGCAAACAGACGCTGATGAGGAATCTACCGGAAGTGCGGGTAGCCCGATTAGCTGAATGCCACATTGAACAGAAGGCGGGTTACAACCAACACGCCAGCCTACGTCGTAATGCGCCATCTCTAATAAAAGGCAAACTACTAGAATACCAATTCTACCTAACAAAAAACGGATACAGCAAAGCAACCATCAAAACCAAAACAAAAATAATCAAATTAATGACCAAAAACGTAAACTTAGACAATCCAGAAGAAGTCAAACTCTTCATAGCAATGCGAGAACAATGGAGCAACGGACACAAACAAATAGCCGTCTACGCCTACA
>DAOVFL010000114.1 GCA_030672945.1 Candidatus Bathyarchaeota archaeon
GCGCAGAATTCAGCGACTAGAGTTTTTCCAGAAGCTGTTGGACTTGCTAAAACAAGGTTTCTTCCTTCTAGAGCCCTAGCTTTTATTGCTTCTTCTTGTGGGGGATAGAGTTCAACGAGTCCAGATTTGATTATTATTTCTTTGACAGATTCTGGTATTGACAAGTCTGTTATTTTCACTGAAACGCGCCCATCTTTCTCTTACAACAGCAAATAACATCACATCAATTTAAAGTGTTACGTGTATGGCACACACGCGCGATCTTTTCAAACAGAACAAACCAATAATGTCAGATGCGCACATATTCTATAGTTGGTTGATACTTCTCCAATCTCTCAATCGAGGGTAACCCTTGAACTCCATCTCAAAGAGGATATTTGAAGGCTCCTGTTTCGCTTTTCTCACGCTGAAGTTCTTACTATACTTTCTTGCTTTAGATACTGGAAGAAGGAAAAAAGTAATTAGACCAATTTCGGGAACGATTCTAATATAGGCAAAATAAGGTTTAGCTCTCCATCTTTTCGAGGCTTTTTCTATTTTATTCCAATCTACATTCACGTAATCACTGATTGTGTCTTTTCTTCGCTCACGAGTCTTAATGCTAATAGCTATATACTCTCCTTTTGGAAATATAGTGCCTTTTTCATCCCTACAGAGAAGATCAATGCCCTCACCCTTAACCAAACTCGCGTTAATGCCAAATTTAGACCTTAGATGCCATGTGAGCAAATACTCTCCCAGGTCTCCCAGAAACTTGGATTTAAACTGTTCACTCATTAAATCCCTCTTGGCTATTTCCATCAACGAATATATTAAAATTATGCTTCCGAACTACTGCATCTATCAGCTGGTTTATGATTTTTTGGACAAAGTCTTAAATTGGTTAGTCAAAAAAGCCTTAGGGCTCACGTTGCAACGCAAGCCTCAACTGCAAATAAGTACTCCTTTGGGTTATGTTTTTCTATAAGATGCTATACTAGAAGCTTTGATGGAAGGACTTGAACCAGAATGATTGAGAATATAAGGGAGCTGCTTAAAGCACACGAAGGTCTGAAACGCGAAGTTTACTTGGATATTGAAAATTCAAGCATGGTTCCAAAAAAAGTTGTCGACGCAATGCTACCATACTTCAATCAACATGCATACGGTAACCCAACACTAACACACAAACCAGGCTGGGAAGCCTTCGAAACAATAATGGAGTCTTCGCAAAAAATAGCTACATTTTTGGGCTGTAAAACACTTGAAGAAGTAAATTTCACTCCCGGAGAAACAGAAGCTAACAACCTAGCACTCATCGGAACAGCTTTTTCGATGAAGGATAAGGGTAAAAAAATTGTGATTTCCGAAATCGAACCTTTAAACGTTTTACATGTCGCTGATTTGCTCAATAAATATGGGTTCACTACGGTGAAAATCCCAGTTGATGGCGAAGGTTTCATCAACCTTGAAAAATTAAGGGATGCTGTGGATAAAGAAACAATCCTCGTAAGCGTGTCAACTGTGAATCATGAGATTGGAACAATAGAACCAGTTAAAGAAGCACTATCGATAGTCAAGGACAGCAACCCTGAAACCATATTTCACACCGATGCCTCAGATGCTTATGGAAAAATTCCATTTGCCGCACGAGACTTGAATGTGGATCTAGCAACGATAAGCAGCTACAAAATTTTGGGGCCAAGAGGAATAGGTGCATTATACGTTAAGGAAGGCGTTACCATAAAAAGAATCTTAGAGGGTCAAATAGGCACACAGAAGCTTTGGCCAGGGGTTGAAAATACTCCCTCAATTGTTGGTTTTGCGAAAGCATCCGAACTGGCGTTCCATAATTTTGAAGAAAATGTGAATCACATGCGAAGACTCAGAGACAAACTGATTGATGTAATAATCGGGAAAATGTCAGACGTTAGGCTTAACGGACCTGAAGGCAACAAAAGAGTTGTCGATAACGTGAACATAAGCTTTCTAAGATGCGAGGGCGAAGCGTTAACAATTGAACTAAGCCTGAACGGAGTCTACGTTTCAAGCGGAAGCGCGTGCACTAGGCGACTTCTTCAACCAAGCCACGTTCTCGTTGCTATAGGCAGAAAATTCGTCGAAGCCCACGGCAGCATCCTAATGAAAGTTACAAGATACCATACCGAAGAAGATATAGACTACGTTCTAGGGGTTATCCCAAAGGCTGTTAAAAGAATTAGAGGAATTGTTGGCTCTATGGAGGTGGAGTAAGCATGTCTAGGACGCCGCTTCCTTACAACCCGAAAATACTCGAGCTTTTCCGGAATCCGAAAAATCTTGGAAAGATGGAAGATGCCACGGTAACGGCTGTCGCGGGAAATCCCTTATGCGGAGACATGATAGTTTTCTACTTAAAAATAAACAGCAAGGATGTTATTGAAAAGGCATCGTTCGAAAGCTATGGCTGTGCCGCTAACATAGCAACCTCAAGCATAGTAACTGAAATGATTAAAGGAATGAAGCTCGAGGATGCATGGAAAATATCATGGAAAAGCGTTGT
>DAOVFL010000038.1 GCA_030672945.1 Candidatus Bathyarchaeota archaeon
AAGTATAAGCCGAAATCCCTAAAAGACGTAGTTGGTAACAGAGAACCTATTCAAAAGTTTGTTAACTGGGTGAAATTATGGGAAAAGAATGTTCCGAAAAAGAGAGCCGCTTTTCTGTATGGACCACCAGGAATTGGAAAAACAGTTACAGTTGAAGCCTTGGCTAACGATTTCCGTATGGAGCTTGTGGAGAAAAACGCAAGTGATTACAGAACAGGAGAAAACGTAAAACGTTTCGCAGGATTAGCTTCGCAGTACGGGTCGTTGTTTGGTGGAAAAAGAATCGTTTTGCTCGACGAGTTGGATGGATTAACAGGCACAGCGGACAGGGGCGGAGTAAAGGCAATAACTGAAATTGTTAAAACAGCTCAATGCCCAGTTGTCCTAATAGCTAACAACGCCTACAACCCGCGTTTCTTTAACCTTCGTAAGTACTGCCTTTTAATAGAGTTCAAGAAGCCACCAGTAAGCGAAGTTGTGAAGCATCTAAAACGGGTATGTTCACGTGAGACAATTCAACCAGAAGAAAACGTGTTGAAATTCATTGCTCAACGTTCAGGGGGTGATGTCCGCTCAGCCGTGAACGACCTTCAAGCTTTAGCTCAAGGCAAGAAAAGGCTGACTTATGAGGACGTTTCCTGGCTTGGTTACCGCGATAGACAAGAAACAATTTTCGCGGTGTTAAGAATGATAATTTACGGAAAAACATGTGTTGGTGTAAAACGGGCAGTTCGCATGGCAGATGTCGACATTGACATGCTTTTTGAATGGATTTATGAAAACGTTCCAGCTCACCTAACCGATCCGCATGACTTGGTTAGAGCCATGAATGCACTCTCGCTTGCAGATGTTTATCGTGGTAGAATCCGCTCCACCCAGAACTGGAGTTTCACACGTTACGTAGTTGATTACATGACCGCTGGCGTAGCTATGGCAAGACAAAACACTAAAACTCGTGGCTGGATACCATTCAGGTTTCCTGGGCGTATAAAGATGCTGTCAAAGTCCAAGGCTGAACGTGCAATGCAACGTAGGATCGGACTTCATGTCAAGCGTAAATGTCACATTTCAGCCGTTAGATCCTCAAAGGAGATTCTTCCTTATCTCAGAATCATCTTCAAGAATAATTCGGAGATGGCTGCTGGACTTGCAAAATGGTTTGATTTAGACTCAGAGATGATCGAGTATCTCGTTGGGAATAAGGAAAAGGCTGAAGCCATAATTAACCTGCCAAGTTGAAAGCTGAATACTTCAGTTTAGTGTACTTCGCTTCCAACAGCAATGTCCTTTTCCGGTTGCAGACACACAACATTTCCTTTATCATCTTCAGCAGCCAAGATCATGCATTGAGATTCCACACCCATGAACTTTCTTCGCTGAAGATTTAGTATGAACGCATACTTTTTGCCAATCAGATTTTCAGGTTCATACCATTGTAGAAGTCCAGCGACTGCTTGCCTTTTTTCTTTCCCGAAATCTATAATCATTCTTATGAGATTCCTTGAACCTGGAATCTGATTTGCCTCTACAACCTTTCCGACACGCATGTCAAATTTCTGAAACTCCGCGAAGGATATTTCCATTCAGATTCCTCCTGCTTTTTGGAGATTTCATAATTGGTGGTTGTTGGATTTATGTGTTTTTCCATCGTCGGATGGTTAGGTGTTTTTGAAGTCTTTTCGGTGAGATACTCCTTGCCATGGATGCCAGAATGGATAGAATCCGTTCCTTGTGTAGAAAATTCTAGCTTCGATTTTTCACGCGCTAACATCTACTTCGATTCTGCTTCTTCCATCTTGACGTAAGTGTCCGCAAACTTTTTCTATGAGGGCTGCGTCAACTCCTCTTCTTCTATACTTTTCATCAACAGCAATTTAGCAAAGTATCCCTATCTTTTTGTCAATTACTGGAGAGATCTCCGAACTTGGTAACAAGACGCCAATCGGATACTTGTTGTGCTCAGCTATAATCATGTACTCGGGTTTCCTTAGCCAGAGTTTTAAACAGCTTTCCGCGTCTTGAAGTCTCTTGAAGTCCTTTGGCAATGACGTGTGAAGAATTATTCCGAGTGGTTCCAAGTCTTCCTTTTTGCCCTTTCGTATTCTCAGTTGCATTTTCCTTTTTGAATAAGGCGGAATCTTGTAGTTTGGTTTAAAAGAACCATCATAGGATTCAACGACATAGTCTATTTCATCCAGTTTTCGCAGGCATTCAGGAAGAAAACCGCGAATAATGAGCTAGACACGAAATTCGGTGAATTCCTTGGGGTAGAACACGTAGAGATTTCTATGTCGTTTTTCCTCTCTAGTTCTTATGAGGTAGTCAATTAACTCCTCAGCGTCAGCGAGATCTATGAAGACGAAATAGCTTGTCCAGAGATCATTGTAATCACAGGTATCAGTGTATGCAGCACCGACGATTTGCCTGTTTCTTTCGGCAACCAAAATCCTTTCATGAACAATTCCTAAAGCCTAACTGACCAGTGAAGGTGTTTTCCTGTAGATGGATTGGTCGTATAAGGTTTCAAGTTTTTGGATATCCTTCTTCTAGGCAGTTCTTATCATTTGCACTATTCCTTCTCCGCTTTATCCTTTCTATAGTTTTTCTTACACCTTCCCAGCCTTCGACACTCTTCGAATGAACTATGTCAAAAGCTTCTCTCGAGGTTAACATATGTAGTTCTTCGCCAACAGTTTTTCTTGTAAGATACGCTGCTGCACTCACGACTTTCCCGTTCAATCGTGAATCCGTTAAATCTGCCAGATGACAAATTAATGCTTCAACAGTGTGTGGTCTGATCGGGCCATAGTCACCATGATGAGAGGACACTACGTGAATTAACTCTAATGGGAAGTCTCTTCGAACAAGCTCTGCAACTACAAGGGATAAGTGGTCCAGGTAATCAGCTAAGCGCGATGAACTGTAACTTCCATTTCTGTTTATCGTGTACGTAGCAGGCTTGAGAACATCATGTAACAAAACACCGGCTATTACTAGGTCACGGTTGACTTTTCCATGATAAACTCTTTTCACAGAATTGCACATCGCAAATGCGATGTTAGCTGTTGAGACAACATGCTCAATATATCCACCTGGATAACAGTGATGACGGGATATCCCGGCTGGCGAAGCATCAAGAGGTAAACCTGAATATTTCTTTCCATTTATTTCAAAAGTTGGATTTTCCAGTAATTCAATAACCTTTTTACGAAGTTTCTTGTCACAAATCTTATCTGCTAACGCTTTAAGTTTTAGATTGAGCAATTTACGTTCATTCCTATTTATTAACTGCTGAGGCGATATTGATCTTTCGTTTTTCCAACGTTGCTATCTGATGAGCCTTCAGGAGGGGTTCAGGAATACGACTGTGATGTGTGCAGTGCCTAACTATTTTAATTGCTGTTTCCAATGAGACTTTGTGTCCCACGCTGACGTAGACGGGTTTACATCCTTGCTTCGTTGTAACTATCGCACCTATAACCTCGTCTCCATGTTTAAGCAGCGTAATGTCCTCTCTGCCTTTAACATTTTCAATTTCACCAAACAACCTACTTTTTGCTACGCCTATTGTTGGTTTCCGTATTACAAACCCCAGATAGCTTGCAAACCCACATCGATAAGGATGTGCAAACCCATGCCCATCCACAAGGAAGACATCAGGTTGCAACTGCAACTTTTTGATGCTTAGAACTGTTGGCGAGGTCTCTCTAAAAGAAAGCAATGTTGAAACATATGGAAAACGAGTTTTACAAAGTGCAGTTTTTAACTCTAAAACTTCTAGTGAGGAGTAATCTAATACCGCCACAGAGCCGACAGATAAGTCCTTCGCATAAGCGACATCAACACCAGCAACAAAACGGATTTTCTCAGGCAGCACATCTTTAAGGATAATCTGCTTAGACACTCTTAGCTGGAGTTCACGTGCTTTTTCAACGGAAAAGTTAGGCTTCAAGCCGACGAAACCCATTCTTCTCTACTCATTTTTTCTTCTTGAGGTTTGCCAAGTTTTCTCTAACAAATCTTTCTAACTCGCTCAAATGATTTTCCAGCGAGCTTCTTCGTACTTCCTGTGTTATGTCTCCACGTGTAGTTTCGATGATCCTTCTTGCGATGTCGCATTTTCTTCTAAGCCCATGAACTAGCATGTAAGCGTCGTCCATCCCCATAAGTTCCGTGTATATCTCATCCATTATTCGTAGACATTTTTCACTTTTTTCTACGTTTCCTTCACGTAAAGCGTCTAAGGCTAAGCGTCTACACTCTCCTATTACATCAGCCAGTCCAAGCACGTAATCAACTGAAGGGACGTTAATCTCCTGTGGCGTTATGAATCTTGACTCTTCTATTAGTTTTAGGAATATGTTAACTTCAGTATATTCCTGGCGTGCAGCGTTGAATAGACCACTGTAAATGATCTTCGGATATTTGGCTGAGACATTATCGAGCCTAAGAATAATTTTTCCAGCTTCTTCAATAAGCTTCTTTGATTCATTGAACCTTTTTTGATGAATGAGAAGTATCGCCTGCTTAGAGAGGCTTGTTGCCTTTCGCATGTCCTCTTGGGCTTTGCCATGCACTTTCTCTTTTCCTTTTAACTCCTTTCTTATTTTCTTCAGAATTGTTTTTAAGGAGGGCATAAACTCACATCCTGTCACATTAAAGGGATATATGTAGGTATTTTACAGTATTGTTTAACAAATGGGTATAAACTCAGTTTTTTCCTTCCTTTTGTAAAAAACTGTTTTTCTAAAAAAATATTTAACCTAAAAATAAGGCGGCTTGAGGTTATTGGAGTTTCTAAGCACTCTTATTCTGTTGTTGGTTCTTTCCACTTCTCTATGAGCAGCTTTTTAGTACTGCCCGGTTTGAAAGCCACTTTAACGAATATAGAGTCCGCGTCTTTGAATGGAAACATGCTGTCTTCAGCTAAGTCCTTCGGTAGATAGATCAAGTATTTGCCGTCTTTTCTTCTGAACAATCGTCCTCTTCCTTCGTTGACCATTTTGTTATCACCTAGCTTAAACTCTTGGTTTAAGATTGCAGAATTACAAATCAGTGGAAGGATTATTTAACCTTTGTTATTTCCTGAAATAAGTAGTTTAATCCAAAAGTGAATTCGAATTTAAATTTGTAAATCATCTGCAACGAAATTTAACTACACGTAAATCTAATAGGCTTTTTAAGTCTACTCAGCAGCACAACCCGACTTTTTTCTGATTCATCAATCATGCTGTATCCTGTCTCTTCTGCTAGCTGCATTGCAAACTCGCGTATTTCTCTGTGACTCGGCATGTTCTCGTAGCCTAAACGTAACCTAGAAAATCCAACGTGCATGTAAGCCTTAGGCTCGATGTATGTTGGATCAGCCTTCTCGATCAGCTTAGCGTAAGCTTCAGCGTTTTTCATGTTGAGTTTACGCACAGATGTTATTCGAAAAACCGTTGGACATTTGAAGCTGGGCAAAAGCTCCAAAGTTTCATTAAGTTTCTCCCAGGCTTTTTGGGTTTGTGGACGGCAAACATGCTTATACGTTTCTTTATCTGGCGCACAAACAGAAATGTAGAGTTGTGTGGGTTCGTCGCTTAATCTCGCTAAGGCTGAAGGCACCGTTCCATTGGACACTAGAAACGTGGTGAATCCCTTTCTGTGGAAGGTATGGATTAATTCTCCTATTGGTTTATAGAGTGTTGGCTCGCCAGTCAGGCTTATGGCTGCGTGTCTAGGGGTTAATGCTTCTTTGAATTTTTGCATGTTTGTTTTCGGGTTTCCCTTGTATCCGCTTAATATTTCAAGTTGCGCTTTTATGCTTCCTTCAACGATCTCTTCTGGAGAGTCCCATTTTGGAAGTTTCATTTCATCCCATGTTATTCCTAAGTCACGGTTCTGTGCTCTCCAACAAAACAGGCATTGTTGCGTACAGTAAAAAAGGGCGGGTGTCATTTGTATACATTGATGGGTTTTTATTCCGAAAAACTTCTGTTTGTAACATGGTCTATCATGAATTAATGTTTCGTAAACCCATCTGCACCTTTTAACAGCTGAATGTCGACCGACAAGGTGATACTTCTGTCTCTTTAACGCTTGTATGAGCGAGGGTGGAACCAAAGTTTCCAAGGCATGTCACTCTAAGTCCGTTATGTAGTTCTCTGAACGATAAAAAGGATAGACTGTTTAATAAAAGCAACTTTATTTCTCAAAGCAGTATTCAACTTTCTGAAAGCTAACACACAGTCTAGCCACATCCTTTTTCACATTTTCTGGTTTTTCTCCATCAAAGACTGTTCTCTTAATTAGTTCGGCTATCTTTAACATTTCTCTTTCCTTCATTCCACGCCTCGTAACCTCACACGTGCCAATCCTAACACCACAATCAGCAATGATGTTTGCACGTTGAAGTTTTTCCGCTATAACTCTACCCTGTTTATAACCTCCATAATCTAACAGCACTTGATGTGACTGGGTAAATCCTAGGTGCTGACATGTAACTGGAAATCCATAATCATACAAAGCCCCCGCCAAAGTTTTTGCGTTACGAATCACCTGCTCTGCGTAGACTTTACCGAATTTTCTCATTTCAACTAATGCCAAAGTTAATGCTGCTATACGGTTCCAGTGAGCATTATCCACAAACGACGGATAGATTTTCGCTTTCATGATTTCCCCATACTCTTTATCCGCCAAAATTATGCCTCCCTGAGGTCCAAATAGGGTTTTATGGGTAGAGCCGAATAAGGCGGAAACTCCTTCCCTTAAAGGATCTTGAAAATATCCGCCGGCAATTAGCCCCATAACGTGTGACCCGTCAAATCCTACACATACACCGTTTTCTCGAGCAACCTCAGCTAACTCTTTAACCGGATGTGGAAAAGTTATGAGACTTGCACCAAAAACCACAATTTTAGGCTTGATGCGTCTTATAGCGTCTTTTGCTTCTTCAACCCTTATGTTCATGTCATGTTTCGAAAATGGAAAACTCACGGTTTTTAGTCCCAGAAACTTAGGTAAACCGTTTTCCCAGATTCCCGGATAACCACCATCTTCAGGGGAAACACACATAACTGCATCATTAGGTTTTGCGAAACTAGCTAAGAAAACTAAATCAGCAATATGCCCAGAAAGAGGACGTAAATCCGCAGTTTCAGCTCTAAAAACTTCTTTCGCAATTTTTTCACCATACTGCTCAACATCATCGATAAATTTCGTACCCATGTAAAAACGGTTTCTCGCAGTGTAACGATGCCCCAACTCTGAAGAAAGAAGCCCTCTAACAGCCGGGCTCATAACATTTTCAGAGGGAATAAGATTTAGACATTTCTTTCCACGCCACTCCTCATGCTCCCGAACTAAACTCAGAATCTCTTCAATCATATTGATCATCCAATCTTAGAGGTATTACTCCTTTATGTGTAATAGTTAAACTCAACTCCTAACGTTTGACATATATTAATCACCTTTAGAGTTTTCCATATATACTCCATAGTAAGATGTTTGTGAAAGGTAAAGTTTAAAATGCTCCCAGTATTAAAAGTGTTCACAAACTTAGGATATTACCGAGGGAAAACGTTTGACGAAACCTCTGCTTACAAGAACGAAATCTTTAACAATTTTACTATTTATTTTAACATTCACTTTAACAACTCTATCATTTTTGCCGAGAGCAAAAGCTGAAACAAAAATCTCTATAACACCTTCTTCGGGATATGTTGGAACAACAGTTCAGCTAATAGGCAATATAAGCACTGAACACGGACAGTACGTAGTACAATTCGATAAAGTTGATATCACTAGTGGAAACGCCACAGGATATGAAGTAAGCGAATCGTTTAATGTTACGAGTACCTTTGCTGGAGACCACAATGTGA
>DAOVFL010000030.1 GCA_030672945.1 Candidatus Bathyarchaeota archaeon
CACCGGGTCCAATAATCAGCCAGCTTAACGCTGTAGGCTTGCCTACAAGAATAGAGTCTGGAAGCGTATGGATAAGCAAGGACACATTAGTCGCTGAGAAAGGCGACGTCATTTCCGAAAGACTCGCAAGCATCCTATCAAAGCTTGGAATAAAACCGGTTGAAGCAGGACTTGCAATGAAAGTTGCGTACGATGAGAACTTGATAATAACTGAGGAACAACTTCGAATAGACCTAGACGAAATTAGGCGAAGCATCGAAAACGCCCATGCAGATGCTTTCGGTTTGTCCCTGAGCGTAGCCTATCCAACAAAGGAAAACATGGAAACGCTTATGCAATTCGCCCATCAGGAAGCATATGCGCTTGCAATAGATGCGGTTATATCTACTAAAGAGACGATAAAGGACTTGATTAGAAAGGCACATGTCGAAATGCTAAGTTTAAGTTCTGCTAGTTCGCGTCTTTTGGATGATGAATAATAGTTTTTCGATGATGTTTAGTGGGAAGTTAAGTAGGCGGAGAGTGGTCTTATTCTTTTGGCATTTCTCTTAGGTTGTTTATATCGGATCTGTTTATCGTTCTTGTTGATAGGGTGATTGTGAGGAAAGTGAATAGGAAGATTGTTGCTCCAACGATTAGTTTTATCCAGTTGCTGAAGCTTAGTTGAGGTAGGATTATGTAGGTGATGATGGCGGCTGTTGCGGATGATAGGAGTATTTTGGTTGATGAGATCCAGTCTACAGTGGCTCCGAAGTGCGTTTTTATCCAACGTAAACCTATGATTAGGCTTGGGATTCCAGCGGTGAGGGTTGTAATGATTAGGCCTATGATTCCGAGTTTTGGGATTAGTAGTAGGCTTAGTGGGAATCCGATTGTTGCGGTGATTAGGGTTAGTTTTAGGGTGAATTTGGTTTTTCCTTGGCTGTTTATGAGGGTTCCGAGGCTTAGGCTTCCGAATGCTGGGTATAGGTAGCTGATAGCGCATAGGGTTAGAAATAATGGTGCGTGGGTGTATTTTTCGCCGAAGAGTGTGAAGACGAGGGGTTTTGATAGGGCCATGACGGCTGCTGCTGCTGGTACGACTAGGAGAGCGGCGTATTTTACTGAAAACTGGAAAACGTTTTTTAATGTTTCTTTTTCTTTTTTTGGGTTGAGTTTGGAGAATGCTGGAAACAGCACGGTGGCTATTGGTGTGGAGAAGAAGGTGATTAGAACTGAAGTTCATGGCTGCTGAATAGTTTCCGATCATTGGGTCTGTGCAGTGGATGGCTATTAAGAAATTGTAGAATTGCATGAGAGATCCGCCTAGGATGGCTGAGATTGACAGTGGCAGTCCGTATTTGAACATGGTTTTTATGGTTTCCATAATTTTTGGCTTGTCATTGTTTAGTCTGCGTAGTTTTTTGTAAAGGGCCAGATAGAGGATTAGGATGCTGATTAATCCGGCGGTTAGGAAGGCTGCTGTGGATCCGAGGATGACGCCGAAGGCTCCATAACCTAGGATTGCGAGGAGAGGTGCTAAAACGGTTTTGAGAGTGGATCGGCAGATCATTGTGACGCTGTTATATTCCATTTTTTCGAAGCCTATGAAAGCGGATTGAGCGGCTGTTAATAGTGCTCCTGCAAAGATGGTGAAGGATGCTATTTGGATTAGGGGGTTTAAATCAGGACGGTTGAAAATGTTTGTTGCTAGGAAGCTGGATAGCAAAAATGAAATGAAAGAGAGGGAAAAGCCCATGACTAATTCGAAGAGCAGCCCGGAAACTAGGATGCTTTTTACGTCTGCAGTTTTGTTCTCTGATTTGTATTGGGCTGTGTATTTTATTATTGCTGAGTTTACGCCCCAGTCTCTGAAAAGCGTTATGAGGCTTGGAGCCATCAAGGCGATTGCGACTATGCCGTATTCGGGTGGAGACAGTAATCTTGCGATGATTATGACGCCTATGGCTGATATGATTGTTGAAATGGTTAGGCCCCAGAAAAGGTTGAATCCGCCTTTAGCTGAAACCCTAGCCATCTTGATTGCTTTAGTCACGAGATCTTTCCCCTAACATGTTTTTCTTCATTTAATATTTATGAGGTTGCTGAAAACTTTTAGGGACACTTTAAGATATTGGATGGAACATGTGGAGTTTGTGTTGAGAGAATTTGTGAAAGAAGAATGTGAAGGGAAGACGTGTACGCTGGAAGAGGAAGAAGAAATAAAGAAGATTAAGAGCTTAGGTTACCTGTAAACTGTTTGCTTGTTCTATCTCCTTTTTCATTTCCGTTAATGCTTGTTCGATTTTTAGCGGTTTGTTTCTGAGTGTTTGATGAGCTTTGTTGATGTTGAGTGAGGAGTCTTTTGGTCTTTTGGCGATCCATTTGATCTCTTTAGATGGTACAGGTGTGATGAGATTCTTGTCTAAGCTGAAGGTTTCAGCGAGGAGTTTAGCGAATTCGTTTCTGTTTAGGCGTGTGGCTCCGGCTAAGTGGAAGATGCCTGTTAGTTTTCGTTCTAAGACTTCAAGAATCATGTTTGCTAGATTGGTGTTTAATGTGGGTGAATTCCATTGGTCGGTTACGATTTTCACTTTTTCTTTTCTTTTAAGTTTGTTTAGTAACCATAATGCGAAGTTTATTTTGCCTGTTGCTGGAGTTGATCCGTAGATGACGCTGGCTCTGGCAATGCAGTATTCATCTGTTAGGTTTTTGATGGATTCTTCGCCTTTTAGTTTGGTGAGACCGTAGTAGTTTATTGGGTCGGGCTTATCATTTTCTTTGTACATTCCTTTTTCTCCGTTGAAGACGTAGTCTGTGGATATGTAAACGAGAAAAGCTTGGTGTTTTTTGCAGGATTCAGCTATGTTTTCTGTCCCTTCCGTATTTATTTTCCAGGCTAGTTCTTTTTCTAATTCGCATTTGTCGACGTTGGTTAATGCTGCTGCATGTACTACGGCTTCAGGTTTTATTTTTTCGAATGTTTTTTTGACGGCTTTTCTGTCGGAGACGTTAAACTGGATGGGTGTTCCGTGGTGAGGTTTGTGTTGATTGTATGCGGAGTATACTTCGTAGTTTTTTCTGGTGGCTACTTCTGATAGTTTTGAGCCGAGTAAGCCGCTTGCGCCTGTGATTAGCAGTTTCAATGGGTATCCCTTAGTTTCCAAGGTGTGGGGTGAAGGATTCTTTGTGTTGCTAGCGGTTTCCACCCCCATTCACTGTTCACATACCAGTGTACTGTTTGTTCTAATGTCTTTTCGAAGGGGAATCTTGGTTTCCAACCTAGTTTAGACCTTATTTTTGATGAGTCTAGGCTGTATCTTATGTCGTGTCCTGGGCGGTCTTCTACAAAAGTTATTAAATCTTCTGGTTTATGCAGTGTCGCAAGTATCTTTCTAACAATTTTGATGTTGGGAATTTCGTTTTCTGCTGAGATGTTGTAAATTTCACCTGATTCTCCTTTTCTTAGGACAAGGTCTACGGCTTTGCAGTGATCTTGCACGTGAATCCAGTCTCTAACGTTTTGTCCGGTGCCATAAATTGGGATTGGTCGGTTTTTTAGTGCTCTGATGATGGTTTTGGGGATAAGTTTTTCGGGGATTTGATATGGTCCATAGTTGTTTGTGCATCTTGTGATGGCCAAGTTTAAGCTGTATGTTTTGTGGTAGGCTATTACGAACATGTCTGCGGCTGCTTTGGATGCAGAATACGGGTTGGATGGTTTAAGCATGTCATTTTCGTTGAATGATCCTTTGTGTATTTCACCGTAGATTTCGTCTGTGGACACTTGGACGAGTTTAGCTTTGTCGTTGTGTTTTCTTATGGCTTCTAGGATGGTGAATGTTCCTATCGTGTTGTTTTGGATGAATGGGGTGGGATCAGCTATGCTTCTGTCTACATGTGTTTCGGCTGCTATGTTTACTACAGCGTCTACTTGTTTGATTGTTTTGTTTATGGGTTCTGGATCGCGGATGTCTCCTTTGATGAATTTGTATCGTTTTTCGTTTTCTAGGTCTTTGAGGTTTGCTGGGTTGGCACCTATTCCTACTTTGTCTATGTTAGTCACTTCATAGTCGGGATGCTTTGAGATTATGTACCTGCAGAAGTTGCTTCCGATAAAGCCTAATCCGCCTGTTACAAGGATTTTCAAGGCTAAGCTTCCTCTATCGATTTAACAATCTCTTATTTATATGGTATAGTAAGCCAGTCCCAGGGTTTGCCGACTCTTGGGTCATCTTTTTTGCCGTTGATGGATTTTGGTATGAGTGTTTGGTCGTTCCATGGTCTACGTTCTTCATCGGGGTTTTGGTGGTTGTAAAGTTTGGTAGTGAAGTAAAGGAGGAAAGCTGTTTCGTTTCCTATGACTTTGAAGCCGTGCCAATAATGTCCGGGGACTCTTACTATTTGTGGGTTTTGGCCTGTTGAAATTGTTTCGTTTAGTTCTTTTGTTTCTTGGTTGTAGGCGCATATTTTTAGTGCGCCTTTTAGGACTATGAAGTAGTCTGTTTGTCCTTTTAGGTGTCTGTGCCAGGCTCTGATGATGTTTGGGTAGCTTATGGAGAAGTTGGCTTGGACGAAGTGGTCTTCGTTTAGGATGTCTTTCCAGTCTTCTCTCATGAGTTCTGTGAATGAGCCTCTTTCGTCCACGTGTCTTTTTAATGGTTTAATTATGATTCCTTTAAGCATGCTTTACACCTTTATTGGGGTTTGATATGTGTTCTTTGTTGGAATAAATAATCTTTGTTTGAATTATTTTTTAAGAATATTTCTCTCACGAGTTTCCTAGTATGCTGGGGAGAAGTTTCCGTCATGACAAGAGCTACTTTTTTCTTAGTAGTTTTAGAAATTCTTTTCTTGTTAGTCCAGCTTGCTCTATGATTGAAAGAAGAGTGCCTTTATTAACGGTGTCATGTCGTGGAACAGTAAGTTTATGTTTGCCGTCTGTTAGGTATATGTGGCTTCCTTTTTGATGAACGATTTTGAACCCCGCTTTGTTTAAGGTTTTAATGATTTTGCGCCAAGAAAGGGATGGTAGTCTCTTAGACAGTTATCTGCACCAACTCTTGCTTTCGCCTGAGTCTATTTAGTTCTTCGGGGAAAGCTTCGAGGTATCCTTCAACGGCATCTCTAATATTTGCTAGGGTCTCTTCCCTTGTTTCTCCTTCGCTGATGCAGCCAGGGAGCTCTAGACATTGAACAGAGTAGCCTCCCTCTTCTTCTCTTAGAATCACTGTAAGCTTTAAGCCCTTTATCTCAACCACAGACTACACCGGAACGAATTAACGCGCTTGACTTTATATAAACGTTCTTAAACTTGTCGTCTAAAGCAAATGATCAAGGCGGTGGATAAATCTTTTTTGCTTTTATAGTTCTATGTGTGTTCTTTCGCCTATGATGAATTTTTTTCCGTGTGGCGTGTTGTTGTTAGAGATTATTTTTGAGTGGGGGGCGATTAGGCTGTCTGTGATTCTGTCGTTTACGTTTATGGTGCAGTTGTCCATGATTATTGAGTTTTCTATTTCGCCTTTTTTGATTGTGCAGTTGTTTCCTATGCTTGTGTATGGGCCTATGTAGACGTTTGGTTCTATTGTTGTGTTTTCTCCTATTATTGCTGGGCCTCTGATTAGAGCGTTTTCTTTTATTATGGAGTTTTTGCCTGTCGTCACTCTGCCTTGTATTGACGTGTCGTTTTCTATTTTGCCTCTAATTTCTGTTTTTAGTTCGTCAAGGACTAGTCTGTTGGCTTCAAGGATGTCTTCTGGTGTGCCTGTGTCTTTCCACCAGCCTTGTACGATTTCGTAGCCTACTTTGTAGCCGTTTTCTAGTAGCAGTTGGATTGCTTCTGTTATTTCGAGTTCTCCTCGCCATGATGGTTTTAATTGTTTTATCATTTGGAAGATTACGGGTTTGAAGAAGTATATGCCGGTTAAAGCATAGTTGCTGGGTGGTTCTTTAGGTTTTTCTATAAGCTGTATCAATTTCCCATTTTCATCAAATTTTGCAACGCCGAATTGCTGCGGTTTTTTTACTTTGCATAAGAGTATCATTGTGTCGTAAGTTGAATTTTCGAATTTTCTGACGAAGTGTTTAATGCCGCCTTTTATTAGGTTGTCTCCCAAATAAACGATGAAGGGTTCGTTGTTTACGTGTTCTTCGCATAGGCTTACTGCATGGGCTATTCCCTTGGGCTCGTCTTGGTGTATGTATTGAATTTTCACACCTAATTTTTGACCGTTTTCATAATGTTCTTTTACCTTTTCCGGGTGGATGCCGCCGAGGATTATGGCTATTTCGCGTATGTTTGAGTTTCGAAGGTCTTCCAGTACGTATTGTGAGATTGGTTTGTTTGCGACAGGGATTAGCTGTTTTGGGCCTGTGTGAGTTAGTGGTCTAAGCTTTGTTCCATATCCACCGTGAAGAATGACGCCCTTCATGTTTAAGCATCCTTACGTGAATAGGTTGTAGCATTTCATGTCATAAGTTTTGTTGTTTCGGCGTGTGTGTGCAGTTGTTTTAGGTCCCTCTATTTGGAGCCAAATATGGTTGATTGTGGGTTGTTTTTGTTTTGGTTATGTTTTTTGGTTTCGCGCGTTTTCTGTGTTCCTCTTCAAGAAGCCGTGGCTTTTTAGGATTTTAGCTTTGACTGGTGCGCTACGCTTATGCGTGAGGTCTTCTTGTAAGGAATGGATAATTGTGGGGAGGGTGTTTTGTAGGAATTCTATGGTTTCTGGTGGAGGATTGTTTTTAAGGAGTTGGTGGAGGAATTGTTGGAGGTGGAGACCGCTTCGATGTTTTGTCTTTTTAGAAGTTTGCCAATATGTTTGAAAAGGTGAATAGATAATCTTAAGTAGTTTGCCAAACAATAATAAAAGGTGAAGGGGCAATGCCTGAGTATTTGAGAGATTTGCGCGAGAAATTGAGCAACTTGGAAGGAAGTTTGGTTAGGGTTAAGTCTATAAAACGTATTGAGCCAAACGCCAAAGAATACTTGAACAAATTGTCTAGGGAGGGTTTGATTGAAAGAGTAACGTGGGGCTGGTATTGGATTCCCGCTGAAATCAAAAATGTCTGGGATTTCTTGGAAAAGGACAAGAACTTTAAAGTGGTTTCTGCTCAGACTGCTGCTTCTTTCTGGAATAACGACTTTGTTCACAGGGATGTTTACGTTTTGAAGGTGAAAGACAGGTCGTATGGGAAGGCGTTGAAGGAATTTGCAAAGAAAAGAGGCTGGAACGTTGAAGTGGAGTATTTAAAAGACCCGTCAAAAATCAGGTACCGGAAGATCGGAAACTTGTTTGTCGAGAGTATTGAGGAAAATGTGATTGAGTGTTTGCAGAAATGGGCTTTTACTGATGCATTTGCAACTTTGATTGAAAACAGAGAGCAAATTAGCTTGGAAAGATTATACAAGGAATCATATTGGAAAAGAATTTCTAGAACGAACGTGAGGGTTAAACAAGCTTTGGAGTATGGTTTTTATCTGATGGGTGTATTAGGTGGAGTATGGTTTCCCTGCAGAGAGACAAGATTGAGAGATGACTTTGTTAGGCGAGAAATTGATGAAGCGATAGAGAAGGTTGTTGAACTTGGTTAAGCATTTAGACTTTATGAAGTTTAGAGAGGTGGAAGTTGAGAAGATATTGGAATATATTTCCAAGTGTACTGACGGTTTTGAGAATCCTAAAATTGTTGTGATCGGCGGCTATGCTCTTAGAGCATTTACAGCATTTTCAAGATACACCAGAGACTGCGATTTCGTTCTAAAGAAGTTGGATGGTTGGAATTTGGATAGGATACAAAAGTTGTTGCTTAAAGATTTGAGTATAGAAGTTTTTGAGAAAAGAGGCAGTTACGGTTTTCTGAGATGTATTAAGCTTCTCAAAGTTGATGGTAGAAGCGCCAAGATTTCAGTTGATTTCATGGAAGGGGAAGTAAGAGGCAGAACTGAGGAACAAATATTTTTCATTACTGAAGAATTCTTACAGAAAGCCACTAAAGTGAAAATTCGTGTTGCCGAAAAGGAAGTAGAGATATTCGTTCCTGATTATGCTGATTATTTGCTCTTGAAGATAATGTCAGCCAGGCCCAGCGACGTGAGAGATGTAGCTACGCTAGTTTGGAAAAACGGCATTCCAAACGGTCTGAAGGAAAGAGCAAAGAAGGCACTGGCTCATCCAGAGATATTAAGGAAGAACATGAAGTTAATTATAGATGATATTTCAGACAAGAGATTTTTGGATTCGTGGAAGGGAACATTTGTCACAACGGAATTTACAGAGAAGACAAGAGAAGAAGTTCTAAAAGAGCTGAAGAAATTATTGTAACTTGTTGATTATACATCAGCTTTAACTTCATCGGCGGGAAGTCCGCATCCTTCAGTGTAGGGTAGTGAACTAAGTTGTTTGACTGTTTTTCTGATTGCTTGTTTGCTATTAAGTTTGGGTTTCCATCCTAGGGCTTTAAGCTTGCTAATGTCAAGTTGCATTTTTAGCAGTTTTTATGGGAGTGATTTAAATAGGGATGTATTGTTATGTTTTTTGGGGTGTTTTCTTGGCTGAGGTTGACGAGGATGTTCGGTTTGAGAGGGATTCGGAGTGGTTTTCTAAGCGTTATAGGGATTTTCAGGTGGATTATCCCGATAAGTATGTGGCTGTCTTAGATAGGCGCGTTGTTGGTGTTGGGGGTGATGGTGAAAAGCTTTACGTTGAGGTTGTGGGGAAGTATGGGCGGGATCCGGTTATTGATTTCGTTAAGGATACAAAGACTATTCAGGTTGGCAGGCTTAGAGCGAGAGTTCTTGTATGAGCT
>DAOVFL010000110.1 GCA_030672945.1 Candidatus Bathyarchaeota archaeon
TCTGAATTGTCTAAAGTCATCAACATTATTTAAACTATCAAATACGAGTTCATCATCAACTTCACCGTAGCGCGCGCGACGCTTGAGAGTTGTCGTCGTCCAGAAAAACCGCGGAAACCCAAGACGACAAGTGTGCTTCAATCCCTCAGGCATCTCTACTTTCTTCACCATCAGCCAGGGGCAGGGGCTGTCGAAAACGATAAGAGGTATCCAATTTATACCTAAATCTTCTCTTAAATTAGTAGACTCGTTCACGCAGGCTTATCTGATGTTTAGGTGTACGGCACCTCGCGCGAGTTATTGACAAGAGCGGACCCCCTTTATTCCGAGCGCGTTGAGCCCCTCCTTCAAACTCTTGACATCCTCAGTGCGATAGCCATCTCTGAAAAGGGAATAAACCGTGGCTACGGCTTCTCTGAACGTGACCATCCGCAGCTTCACCTCGTCAAGCCTGTTCCCCTGCGAAACGATTTTCCTCTCCATCTATCCCTTCTTCATCTCAAGAATCTGGATCTTGTTTTTAAGATCAGTTTTTTCCTTCTCTAGGCTTGAGACCTTCTTCTCGATTTCCTGACATTTTTCAACGGTCTCCACCTGCGAAAGAAGCGCGGGTCCAAACCTACCTTCTATCTTCTTAATCTTCCTCAAGATTTCCGACGTGAAGCCTTTTGCCTGCAATTCCGATATTTCAGCTTTGAAACTATCTAACTCTTCAGTTCTACCTGTCACTTCCCTACTAGCCTTTCTTTCTCCTCACTCAATTCCTCAATCTCCCTAGAAACCTCTGTCTTCTTCCAGCTAACAACCAAAATAATCTAGGGTTGTGTGCAAATTCCCAAAAATTCAACTGAAACTGAATCACATAAATCAGATCACTATCTTCCCTTGGAAACAATGTTTAATTACTACTTCCTCAAACCAAACTCGAGGATATACCACGGACCTAAATCCTTTCTCCCTTAAAGGATGTTCCAAAATAATTGGAACAAGGTGCCGTGGCATATCTGTACTTCACTCTGTCAGAAACTGTAATGCGGGGAAGGTGGAGAGAAGTTTTGTAGAGTCTTCCTGCTAACTAGGAGAAAGAAGGATTGTTTGGAGTTTGTTAGCAGTTGTATGTGGCGCCGTAGTTTGCTGCCATTATTACTAGTGCGTGCATTAATCCCTACAAGCTTATTCGAGTCGTTCTCATCAAAAGCTTACGGCCTATGATGGGTTTTTCTTCTGTGACTGTTTGTTGGAATAACGGATATGAAAAAGTTAAAGCAAAAGTCGGAATATTTCATTCTTAGTGGTTAGAATAAAGCTGCGGAGAAACATCGGAAGGAAAACGCAGATTGTCATTCCAAAAATTGTTCGAGAGTCTTTAGGAATTAAACCTGGTGACGAAGTTTTGACGAAAGTAAGAGATAAAGAAGTAGCGCACGCTCAGGGAAAACCTCCATCTACAACATCCACGTTAATCAATTACAACAGCATGTTAATAGATAATATCAGGGGATGTATTAGCAGAAATAATTCTGTTGACAGGGAGAAAGGAGATTTTCCCACGTCTACATCCCCTTCATCAAACCTGTAAGTTCACATGCAACTCTATTTAAGCTTTTTTGCTAAACACATACTGCACTGTTCTAGATGATGTTTAATTTGAATTTGTGGAACACGTTTGCATTTATTGTCAAATCAGAGAATGTAGAGAAACTATTGCCGAGAATTAAGCATGCTTTGAGACTTTCATGTTTTTTGGGCAGTTTAAGCAAGTAGGTAATAGTTGGCGCGGACGCATGTATTTCCCGGGTGAACAAAGTGAGAGAAGGGAGATCCCAGTAAACCCTGTTTCCCGCGCCGGTATTATAGAACTTTCTTCTATAATATAATTCTATATGGTCAACCTCCGACCTATGCTTAACTCAGCTTCATCGTGTACATCAGCATCGCCCACAGAAGGTGCACCAACACTCCAACCATAAATATCAACAACCAAGTCAGAACATGCCTGTCACAGAAACACGAAAGAAACAGGCCCATTCGTGGCTTGTTCCAAAAAAGAGGACAAAGGAATACGCAGCAAAAGAGACAACATGGCACAAAAGTAAGTGAACCTGAAAAAAGTACCAGCCGAAGAAAAAGATCAAGCGCATCTTGAAGTCAAAGCTGAAGAAAAAACAAATCATAGAAAACTCAGACTCTACTAAACTTGAGAACGCCATCAAAAACAAAAAAACACAAAGATCACAGCCGAAAAATTAAGGAGTATCAGAACGTGCACGTTACAGTTTTGGTTTCACATATTATTTTAACCATTGTTTTAACCACAAAAAATGTTCATGCTACTCATCAAATGGTTAGAGCGTATGCATACACTTCACCAATTACTGTTACAAGGATTCTCCTCTAGAATATGATAGAAGAAATACTAAATAGGATCGAAAGGCAGTAAATTATTTGGAAAAGGGGGATGTGTCCTTTTGAAGCATGGAACAAGACGCAAGAAAACTCGAACATCCATCTACGTCGTGTTAGTTGCTTTCGCACTTGTGTGTCTTCTCATCTACTTTCTTCTGCAACCATCAAACGAGCCGACAAACAATAACAACTGGCCTCACCCACCTGTGAAGAAAGCTGCAATAGTTGACCACTTAAGCATTTCACATCCTAATAAAGTGTTTTGGCTAACATCTAAAGACACTTTGGAAAAAGCCGGCTTCGAAGTGGACTATTATCCAGGCAACAATGTTACAGTTAAATTTTACCGAAGTATTTCTTTCTACAGTTACAGCTTGATAGTTTTCAGAGTTCATTCTACTGCTCAGTCCACCGAGGGCACCTCGCCGGAAAAGGTGGTTTTCTTCACATCAGAGCCCTACAGCACAACAAAACATGTTAATGAACAGTTGAACGGCCAGGTTGTAGTGGTTAAAATGTATGAAGGAGCATCACCCTACTTTGGAATAACCCCGCTTTTCGTCAAGAATGCAATGAAGTGGCCCTTCAAAAACGCCACTATAATAGCTATGGGATGCGAAGGACTTAGACACAACAGCATGGCCGCAGCCTTCATTGAAAAAGGAGCCAAAGCGTACATAAGCTGGACTGACCTAGTATCCGCGTCACACACAGACAAAGCAACCAAACGTTTGCTGAAATGCCTAGTCACAGAAAACCAATCAATAAAAGACTCTGTGGAAACAGTGATGACAGAGGTCGGTCCTGACCCGGAATATGGCAGCCAATTAAAATTCTATCCAACTGAAGCAGGAAACCTTTACATTACACCCATCACAAACAACATGCCCACGCAAACTCACGAACTCGCAACCATTTCAATAACGCAGCAAGAACTGCTCCA
>DAOVFL010000005.1 GCA_030672945.1 Candidatus Bathyarchaeota archaeon
CTTCCTCAATAAATGTTTGACCCAAAGCCGCCTTCACCAGCCTTTTCTTAATCTCAGATTCCCGAACAATTATGAAATCCCAAGGTTGAACGTTTCCAGCAGAAGGAGCCCATCGAGCTGCATCGATGAGCTGTTCCATAATCTCCGCTGAAACATCTTCACTTTTAAAAGCTCTTATACTCCTCCTACCTCTGATAGTCTCTAAAACATCCATAGTCTAACTTCAGCTCCCAGCATATTGGTGCTAACAAGTAATTATATGTCTTTCAGAATCTGATTAGACAGTTTCATGCTATCAATCTAGTTTAAAATCGTCATGATCAATAAATATGCCGGAATTAAGAGGAATGCCCCGCGACATGTCTACTTTATTATGAAGATAATTACACGAGAATCTGACCACGTACATGAAAATCAAGTTAATGCCGAGAAACAAGGCGAGAAGAGTATGTCTAGAAGTTCCAAGAACCTCTGGAGACACTTCCACCTGAACCCACTGAAATCCGCATAATAAAGATTGAATATCTGTATGCATGTAGAAAACGGGGGTACACATTAGAGGTACAAGTAAAACAGGGAAAATTAAGTTGTTGTCCAGAAGTTCAAAGGACAAGAGTATTGAAAGAATAGATATCACTGTGCAAAAGCCTTAAGTCATGTTACACTCCTGCCTAATTGGATTATGAAGTGGAAAGCCAATAGAGCCAGGACAGTGATATGACTCGACGGGTGAACTGACATCTTCTCCTACGGAAAATTTATCAGCAGAAAACACAAGTGAAAAAGGGAAAAGTTACGCGAGATTATAGAATCTAAATGTAGGCGGAAAAAACATATTGCCTAAACAAGGAATTACTGAAACCTTAGATAAACTTTCATCGAAAACGACGGTAAAAGGCACCATCTACACAATTGCAATAATCATGTTTTTCACGTTCATTCTACTTCCACCGATATTAGGTATAATCATCAAATGGGACACTATTGACCAAATATTCGCAGATCCGAATAGAACCCAAGTAAGCTATATGCATTCTACCTTTTGGGAGGTTAACAATCTAAACACGTCAAAATTTGATGTTGAGACTCCGTCATATTCCAGCTTCAATTCAACATCGATGGTAAACACGTTAAACTCTATCTACACTTACGGAGTTCGTGTTTGGAAAAAGACAGAAAGCGGCACAGAAAAAGAGATTACTGACGGATTATGTGTTGCGCTTGTCAACAAGAAAGATATAACAAAGAGTGTAGAAACTGGAACATGGGATTGCCCAGTCGTACCAATGAACTCGACAGATTCTGTAGTTATCCGCATTTATTACAAGACTGGTTCAGATGGAAGATGGAGTTCAATTGGAACATTTATTACAAGACGATTAGGCGCGACTCAGTTGAACAACAGCACTTGGATGATTCATTATTGTCTTGAAGTCACTTTTAACGGGTTCGAATACCGTTATACACACTATGTTGGTGACACTCTTTCAGCTGGCTTCACAAACTATAGCAAAATAGAGGCATTTGCATGGAAAAGCGGAGCAACCCTTGCAAGAGCAACTTCAGCTATCGGTGCATCATTCATCGTTGCCCTTTTCGTTGCTACAGTGGACATTTTGGCAGGGTTACCCACGGCTTGGCTTATTACTAGAGGAGAATCCAGATGGCTAAACGTTTTAGACACTTTTTCAGACATTCCCTTCATCGTGCCCACAGCTACACTTGGTTATTCACTTCTTCTCTTCTGGAGCCAACCTGGAGGATTATCCTTACTCTTTGGAGCTCCTTTTGTTTCACCTGGCTGGCTCCTCATAATCCTGCTCCACTTCACTTTTTCGTTTCCCGTTGTAGTAAGGGTGATGGTTGGCGCGTTACTTGATTATAAATTGGAATATGAACAAGCATCCAGAACTTTAGGTGCAGCACCGTTGACAGCAGCTAGAACTGTCACGTTCCCCATACTAAAACACTCCCTGATAGCTTCCTTCACCTTAGCTTTCGCAAGATCACTTTCAGAAACCGGAGCAACCATGATGGTTGCAGGAGCATTTGTCAATGGTCCAATATTTATCAAAAACTACGTTGGCACTTTTGAGGAGGGCCCACTCGTATTCGTTAGCTTCGTTCTGTTAGTGCTTTCCAGCTTAGTGTTTGTAACAATCAGGTTATTAGGTTCAAGACTTAGAATGCCTGTTAGAAAAGTTTGGCCGAAAACTGAAAGAAAATTAAGCAGCCCAATAGTTACATCTTCTAGAAACGGTGTAACTCTTCTGATATTTTTCGTTATAGTGCTTATTCCGTCCCTTTTCGTAGCTATTCCAGCATTTGAAGCTGTCTTTACAGGCGTTCTTTCTGAAGCTCTAAGTGGGGCAGGTGTTTGGTCGGATTATTGGCAAAGCATAACCTTATCCTATTTCCTTGGGACTGTTGTTACAGTGTTAAACGTTGTTATCGGTTTACCTATGGCAATTATAATAGCGCGAAGAAAACTTGGAAATGGCCCCTCAGCAGTTTTAGACATGCTCGTTAACATTCCAATAATTGTTCCTTCAGTCGCTCTAGGAGCATCACTCGCGATTTTCTGGAAGGAAAATTTCGCATTCATACCTGAAATCTGGCTACTTATTTTCGCGCACCTTGCCATAACTTACCCCTACTTTGTAAGGTCGATGTCAGCCGCAATAGAAAGAGTAAATATAGAGCTGGAGGAAGCTGGAAAAACGCTTGGAGCAAGACCGCTAGGTATCTTTAGAACAATAATTTTTCCACTAACCAAGTATTCCATGTTTTCCGGTGCAATCATGATGTTCACTAGAAGTGTAAGCGAAACTGGAGCCACCCTAGTTGTAAGCAGTCTTGTTACTGCTCCAGTTTTATTGGTTAACTGGGTTAAGAGTGGAGTCCCAACAGCGACTTTAGGATTAGGATGTGGCTTTCTCATATTATTTTCGTTCATAATCTTGTTAGTTCTAAGGCTTGTAGTAAGAGGAAGGGGGACATACTAACATGTTTAATATATCGCTGAAATCTTATGCATTATCTCATGTTCACATAAACTTAAGGGAGACAAAACCAGATGCCTGATGTCCGTTTAGCTAATGTCACGAAAAGATACGGAAAAATCGTTGCCGCAGACAACGTGAATCTTCACATCTACGATAAGGAATACTTCTCTTTACTTGGTCCAAGTGGATGTGGAAAAACAACCTTACTAAGGCTTGTCGCAGGGTTAGTTCAGCCCAATGAAGGTGAAATTTACATTGGAGATAGACTTGTCAATAATGTTCCGCCGGAAGATAGGGACATTGGGTTTGTCTTCCAGACCTTTGCATTGTTTCCACACATGAATTCTTGGGACAATGTCATTTACGGTCCAAGAGTGAAAGGTTTTGACATGAAAAAAGCAGAAACAATAGGACACGAAGTGTTGGAGATGGTTAGACTCCATGAACGTTTAGACGCTTATCCAAACGAGTTAAGTGGGGGAATGATGCAGAGAATAGCCGTTGCGAGGGCGCTGGCGGCAGGTGCCAAATTACTGCTTCTTGATGAGCCACTTGGACAATTAGACGCAAAGGTAAGAAACGTGTTGAGATATGAAATAAGAAAGATGGTGAAGGATTTGGAGTTAACAGCCGTACATGTTACACACGATCAAGCTGAAGCCATGGCAATCTCAGACAGAATAGCAGTCATAAAAAAAGGGAGGATCATCCAAGTTGGAACTCCAAAAGAGCTTTACATGGCCCCTAAAAGCGTATTCGTAGCACACTTTATCGGAGAATCAAACTTTCTTGAAGGCTACATTTCAAGCATAAACAAAGAAGGATTGATAATAGAACTTCGTAATGGGATGAGAGTTCACACGGTTCAAAAAAATATGAAGAAAGGTGAAAGAGCGGTTTTAGCTGTAAGACCCGAAACATTTGTTATAGAAAAAGGAATAAAGAAAAAAAAGAACTCCATCCTAGGCATTATAGAAAGAACAACATTCGAGGGAACAAATATACGATATAAAGTCAGACTTGAAAACGATGATTTAGTTATGGTTGTCAAACCATCGCTAATTGAAGAATGGCTTAATGTAGGTGAAAAAGTCACCGTAAGCTTTCCACAGAGTAAGACGCATATATTTGCGTATCCAGAAGTTGGATTAAAGGAGGAATTGGCAGTTGAGTGAACTGATAAAGTGGTTTGAAAAAAGAAGAGAAACAAAAGCCTTGTCAACAATACAACGACACCTAACCCTAACAACGGGAATAGTTGCAGATTTAGAAAACGCAATACGTGCAGCAGTCAGAAAAGACAAAAAAGAAATGCAGAAGTGTATCAAGAGAGTAGCAAACAGTGAAAGGGAAGCAGACGGGTTACGGAGAAAGGTTATGGATGATGTTTCAAAAGGAGAGCTCTCGCCAGCTGACAGAGCAGACTTGATGGACCTTGTAAAAAGAGTAGACATGGTTGCAGATTGGAGTAGAGAGTCCACTCGTGTACTAATGGCTATACCAATGGACCAAGTGCCAACCTCAATTAAGGATGGATTCATAGAAATGGTTCAAAATGCAAAGGAATGCGCAATTTCCCTTCAAAAATGCGTGAATAAGATTATGACAAAACCTGAAGAAGCACTTCAAGCTGCAGATGACGTGGAGCGAGGAGAAGAAAAAGTTGATGATACACATGAAAAAGCAAGAATATTACTGGGAAAAGCGGATTTACAGAATGCTGGAGTCACTGTCTTGATAAGTCAGCTTTTTGAATCCATAGAGATGATTTCAGACTCTTGTGAAGATGCCTGTGATCAAGTAAGAGTTATAATAGTGCGAAAATAAGTGATTAACCATGCTGGAAATGAGAGTTGACATATCTGAATTAAAGAAGGAAGGCAGTGACCTGATCAAGGAGCTGGCTGAGTTTTTGAAGGAAAAAACTGAAGTTGAAGTTGAAACATCAGCAGATGAAATAGTTGTTAAAGGCGAAGGAAAGAAAGTTTCAAAGACCTACATGCGAGTACTTCTACGGAAGTTCCTCCATAAACAGGAGTTAAAGGAGTATTTCAGAGTTATAGGTTCAAAAGATAACATGCTAATCGTTAAAGAGAGGAAAATCTCCGAGGAAGAATAGTCTATTTCTCCTTTTTTAATGCTTCCTGTTTCTTCTTAGATAAATTCTTCTGAATTTTTAGTATATAATGTCTTGCAATGAAAGCATTCCTATAAGCGTCTGACAACTCCTTGTTTTCCATACATTTTTTAGCTGTGTCAAGCAAATCTTGCACTGTAGCCAGCGTCGAACCCATATCGTCCTCTTTGAGTTTTGGATGAAGTTTACATTCTGATTCGTCAATTCCGTCTTGAACTGTTATTGAGAACAAAAATAAGGCGTATTCTAGTTCTGCAGCTATATGCCAAATGGCATCTGCAAGTGATTTTTCATTCTTTTTATCCAAGGCTAACATTGAATTATCCAGATAAGTCATAGCGGATGTCAAAGCCTTCATTATTTTCTCGTTAACCATTAACCACCATCATCTCAACTCATCTTAGCACATTAACACACGACCTTTTTTATTATTTCGTCATCCTGAAGATTTCAATTCTTCTCTTTGACAATGAAAAAGATTCCCAGCACAACTAAAGCAGCGCCCAGAACAAACAGCGGCGCGGGTTTTTCCTGAAATAGGATTACACCTAGAATCGTTGCACCGATTGGTTCAAGCAAGGCCATTGTCGCAGTTTCAAAGGATTTCAAGTTTGATAATGAAGAAAAATAAAATGTGTGCGCCATTGCAGTTGGCAGTATGCCTAACCCTACAAGCGGAAGGATTACGTTTATTTCAGTTGGCAATGTTAAAATTCTGTTTGCAGTTGGTATGCTTAAAACCCCTACGGTAGCTGCTGTAAACACGTATATCGGAAACATTGTTGGAAGTAGAGCCATCTCATTCCTTATTTTCCTACCATAATTAAGATAGAAAGCCTCAACTAAAGCAGCCAAAACAGCTTCTAAATCACCTTTTAAGCTTGGACAAAAACCTTCAGGATGAACATTTGCATTCACAACTGTAGTTTCACCACATGTAATCACGCATGCACCTAAGAGAGAGATTGTTAAACCCACAACTGCAAGACGAGACGGTTTAATCCTAAAAAAGAAAGTTGAAACGAACATTGAGAAAATCGGAGTCGTGTTAACAAGAACCGTTGCGTTTAGAATTGTTGTATCCTTTACTGCAGACGTAAAGAATATGAAATGGAGAGCTAAAAAAATGCTGAGAATGAGAAGTTCCTTCAAGTTTTTTCTCACGATGTTAAAATTGAATGATCTTCCAAGAACAATTAACATTATGCCTAGGGTCAAGCAGGCAATTACTAGACGCCAAAAAGCTATATAGAATACGTTTAGGTTCCGTAGAAAAATTATGAAGATAGCTGCTGTTCCGAACAGAATCCCAGCGGTCATACCTTCTGTTAGAGCCAGTTTTCTTGTCCTCGTACGCATATAGACGCCCTTTTCACTTTCCAATTGAAGTTTTGTCTTACAAGTTAAGCTTATACTTGTTATTGGTTATATCAATATTTCAAGAAATTGAAGGTGAATATTTTGGTAGATACTGAAGAAATTATGGAATTATCTTTACAGCTTGCAGGATTAAAGGAAGTTCCGGAAGATAGCGCCATATACGTAAACGGTAGCGACATTAGGAAGGTCTTGTTCTGCATAGATGCCGGTGTTCCTGAACTTCTGCTTGCGAAGAAGTTGGGTTATGATGCTGTAGTGGCTCATCATCCACTGGGTGGAACGGCGGCCATAAACTTCCATCAAGTCTTTAGAAGACACATTCAACAGATGGTTCAGGTTGGAGTTCCATGGGAAGAAGCGGAAAAAACTGTTGAAAAGAAACTACTAGCGTTGGAAGTGCAAGGGCATATACGTAACTATGCTCATGTGGTTGATGTTGCAAAGCTTTTGAAAATGCCTTACATGAATATACACACGCCACTTGATGAGGTTGGAAGAAGAATCATGAGTGAACGGATTCATAACAGAATAAGAGAAAATTCCACGGTGCAAGACGTAGTCTATGCTTTAGAAGAGCTGAAGGAATTTAAGAATGCAGTTACAGACATTAAGATTAGATTAGGGAAAGCTGAAAACCCATCTGGTAAAGTTGTGATGTCGCATGGCGCTGGAACGAACGGCGGTTTTGAAATTGCGGAAACCTACTTTGAGCATGGCATTGGAACGGTTGTGTACATCCATGTGAGTCCTATGGATTTGGAGAAACTGAAGGTTGAAGGCAAAGGAAACTTGATAGTTACCGGGCATATTGCAAGTGATTCTGTAGGTATAAACCCTTTAATCCACGAACTTGAAAAGAAAGAGGTTTTTGTAACGAGAATTGGAGTTGTTCCAAGCTAAAAGAAGGATTTAGTTTTGAAGTTGATTCGCTATCGTGAACAAGAAAAAGGAAAATGAAACATAAAGCGCGCGCGGCACGCTATAAACATAGTAGCAGCCTTCTTTTCGCCAGCAGGCACCTCCATGTCTTGGTAGATAGCGGATCAATTCAGCACTACCTAAAGGGTTCAAAATAGTGCTAGTTATAACATTAGGCGCTGAATCATGCGAGCCATCAACTGTCAGAACTGGAACCCCAGCTTCGCGAAGACGACTGAAATTTTCGATAGACTCTTCTAGTGTGATGTTTGATGGACGCTTGATGGAATAAGTCTCCAGCAATAATCATAAAATCAGGTTTCAACTCGATAGTTGTATCAGCTAGTTCTTGAAAGACCTTATTAAAATCTTCACGTCTAGCCTCCAAGCCGTATTGTGAATAACCTAGGTGCAAGTCCGCAGCGTGTACAAAACTGAAAGGTTTCATGGTTCCTTCCTGCCCTAAACTGTTAACACTTAACATTAGCTTGAAATCGCTAGTTTTAAATATTTAAAACTGGACACAAGCGCAGCGTTTTCGAGTTTCAGGAGAAACATATAACAACAACCTAATGTTCTAATCATGAAAGGCGCGCCAACATGAAATGTCAGAAATGCGGGAAAGAGGTTTTCCTACCTTTTGAATGCCCATATTGCAAAGGTTATTTCTGTTCAGAACATCATTTACCTGAAAACCATGATTGTCCAAGAATTGAACTGGCAAGAGCGCCTAAAAGAGAAATAGAACAAATGAATGTTCAAAAAGAAAAGCCGTATGAATACAAGATAACTTACTCACAAAGACCTTCAACTAAAATATTCAGGTTCAGCCAAAAAGAACTCAAACATTTAACACTCGGGGCACTTCTCGTCATGGGAGTAGGTTTGTCCTTCATTCCACAGATTCTAAGTTTATCTGTGCTAACATCCGGAATCCTACTTAGCCTTGCAATAATCTTTACAGTCACATTCATCCTCCATGAAATCGCTCATAAATTATTAGCACAACGTTATGGATTCTGGGCTGAGTTCCGATTAACCTTCCTAGGAGCACTCGTAACAACTCTTTCAATGCTCCCGTTCGCATTTTTCAAAATAATATCACCAGGAGCCGTAATGATTGCAGGGGCAATGACCAGGAAAGAAGCTGGAAAGACAGCTCTTGCTGGACCTTTAACTAACATTACCCTTTCAACAGTATTCACTGCATTGGTGATTATGGGTGTGCCGAATACTATCCGTTTGATCGCGGTTTTCGGTGCGTGGATTAACGCTATCATAGCTCTGTTTAATCTTATCCCGTTAGGCATATTGGACGGGTTGAAGGTTTTTCGATGGGACAAGGCGATATGGATTTTAGCTTTCACAGCAGGACTAATCCTTACAATTGTTAGTTACATTATGATTTCATAATTACAAGAACATAACAGAATCTGTGTACTTAGCTATTGTTATAAAAGTTCTATAGTCACATGCACTTCTTCTGGAACGCGAATACGCATAATACGCCTCATAACACGTTCTTCAGCGTCAACATCTATGAGACGCTTATGAATACGTAACTCCCACCTATCCCACGTGGAAGTTCCCTCACCACAAGGAGACTTTAAGACGGGAACCCTCAGCCTTTTTGTAGGCAGCGGAACCGGACCTGTCATTTTTACTCCTATTTTCTGTGCAATAGCTTTTAGTTCCTCGCATACTTCTTCCAATCTCTTGTAGTTTGTGCTTGTTAAGCGTATTCGTGCTTTCCTAACCATCATCAATCTTCCTAATATCAAACCTTAATGGACTTTGGCGTTTACCTTAGACATCCAAGCACAAATAAAAACTTATCGAAATAGAAGTTATAACAAACGCTGCATATGTGTAAGGATTAGAAATGGAAAAACCAAAGTTGAAAGTAAGGGGAATAATTCTCGATTTGGATGGTACAGTAGTTGATTCAAGAGAAGCATACGTAGAGGCTGCGAATGTTGCTTTCGCAGCGATAGGGATAAAAAAGGTTGACTTGAGAATAGCATTGGAAATTCCAAGAAGACTTGAACAAGCCCTTTCAATAGATAACATGATCAAGGAGACTGATCTGCAGAGGTTTCTAGGTTTGTATCTTAATGCATATTACAGAGCAACAGAGATAAAAACGAAGCCGATGCCCGGAATTTCAGAAACCTTAGAAAAACTTTCACAAAAGGCCAAGTTAGCGTTAACAACAATGCGTCATGTTCCCAGAGAAAAAGTCATAAAAGAGCTGGAAAAATCCGATTTGACTAAGCATTTCCAATTAATAGTAACCGCATTAGACACTTGTCACCCGAAACCTTCTCCAGAAGCATTAATCAGATGCGCAAAGCACTTAAGCCTTCAGACTAGTGAATGCGCTATTGTAGGAGATTCCATCGCAGATGTGAGAACTGGTAAAAACGCTGGTGCTAAAACAGTTGCCGTTTTATCTGGAATCTTCACAAGGGAAGAACTAGTTATGGAGAAACCGGATTTAATTCTAGGAAGTATCAATGAACTTCCAGAGTTTCTTGAATAAATTAAAATAGTGCCGTTAAAATGTTTCTGAACGTGTAATATAGCTGAAAAATATCTAAAAAAGTTATAGAAGCAACCATAAATAAAGCTTAATTAAAACTTCAGCCTTAGATTTTAGGTGGAGAAGGCTTCGAGGCTGGAGTAACAATGAATTTCGTTGAAATACTGTTGTCAGAAAAACTGAAAAGTAAAAATCCAATGTTGGACGTTTTCGGTTCTGACCGTAAAGTTCTCCAAATAGCATGTCAAGACTTGACAAACTATCTTAAGGTTCACTGGAATCTTGTGGGAAAAGACGCGAATGAATGTGAGCTTGTAGATAAACTGGAAGAATTTTTTAATGAAAACCCTGATGAGCTGGAAGAATTTGTTAATTTATGGACTGGAATGTGGCTTAAGAAATGGAAAGAGAGAGTGAAACTTTTAATAGGTAAAGACAAGCCAAGAAGATGGAGCAAAGCTACAAGAATTCTCAGCAGAGCGGATCCGCTGTGGAGAAAACTTTCAAACCGAAAAGAAATGCAGGAAGTAATAGTATTGAAGCTTGTAAGAAACGGGGAAATTTGTGGCACATCAATACTGGCGGAGAACCTACTGAAGATGGAGCTAGGTCGGAACAAGAATAAATACTTCAGCAAGGAAGAACGAACATTAAACATAGTTAACAATACTTTAAGGAAAGCTAGAGAATTAACTCGAAGCAAGGGGCCATTAATCTTCGTTAAAGTTGACAAGGGTTACTATCAATATTCACAATACTCACATTGAATTTCATGACTTAACAGGTTCTCACCCTATGAAGATTCCTAGTTCTCCATGAATGTTTGTTGATTGCTGCTGTTTTACCATAACCGCAAACTGCACATTTTTTCTTTGTAACATTGTAGGCTCTTTTTCCGCATCTTCTACAACGTATATGAACAGTCTTCCCTTGGCGTTTTCCAAATGATGGTGTTCCTTTTCCCAAAGGTTTCACCTTGGGGGAGGTGAAATTAGAACAACGTTGTCTCCGCGGACTATTATCAATCCTAACTTCTTCACTTCTTCAATGTTCGTTGTGTCTTCGGTTTCCTCTAAAACCAGGTTTAGATGCTGGTCAAAACCTTTCAATTTTCCACGCATACTTTTTCCACCTTTCAGTCTCACTATTACCATTTTTCCAAGATTCTGCTCAAGAATATCCGTTGTCATTTCGCTCATTTTGAACCCTCGAACCACACTTGATGTCTTTTATACTTAAACTTACACCATTTAAACCTATCTAAGAGAGAAGCATAATGTCAAGTAAATATTGCAGGCATTTTCTAAAAACAAAGGAGGCAAAATCAGTTCTGAGCGAAGCCTCAGAAAGGTTGAAAGTCAGTTTTAACCAGATTTTCGAAGGCAAAGTTGACATGGAACTAATCGAGACAGATTTCGCAGAAATATTTCTTATAAATGGCAGACCACTGCTTGCTAAAATTGATGAAAAGATTTTTCCAACGTTAGTTTTCAATGAAGCTTTTGCTTTAACACCTAAAATCGTCGTTGATATGGGTGCTGTCCCACATGTGTGTAACGGTGCAAATGTTATGGCTCCCGGAGTTATTAAGTTTGAAGGAGAATTTAATAAAGGTGATTTTGTCATTATTGCAGACAAGAAACACGATAAAATAATCGCAGTGGGGGAAGCCTTTTATGATTACAACACTGCTAAGAAAATCATGAAAGGCATAGTCGTGAGAAATGTTCATTTTGTAGGCGATAGATTATGGAATTTTATTAAGAAACTGAAGAACATATAAGAAAAACCTTGAACTAATCAATGCAGCCACCTAGAGAAGATTCATTTTTATGATTATCCATCATAGAATCAAATAGATATTTATAATCTACATTCTGACTTCATAAAATACTTCAATAGTCAATCTGTATTTCGAAATCGGAAGCGTGATTTAAGGAAACGCTTAAACTCTTAAAAGTAAATAATGTGTTAGAGAGAGGAAGTTTGCTGAGTTTAATTGGTATATTCCAAAGGTCCAATAAAACTAGAAAAAAGAAAACGGTGAAAGCTAACACTAAAGGCACCGTTAATAAAACCTATTTGAAAGCTATGTCTCTCCGAGATTTATCAGAATTAGACATTGTTAAGAGTGAGGTAAGATCAGGAAAGATTCTAATTCTCAGGATAACTCCTCTCGCAACTAAAAGTATTGAAGATGTAAAACGTGCAGTAAACGAGTTATGTGAGTTCGTTGAATCAATTGGTGGCGACATTGCTCGTCTAGGTGAGGAACGAGTTGCCATCTGCCCTCCAAACGTGAAGATTTGGCGGGAAAAAGCTCCAGTGCCGAATAAACCTATACCTACAGCAGCCTAAAGGTTTCCATAATTGCTGGAACTAACGTTTGAATCCTAAGCCTGCTCTCAATAAAGTTTGCTATGTTTAAGCATTTCGCTCTCTCGCCATGACAAACTATAACCCTTTCAGGTTTTGGCCTAAGATGAGTTATATAGTTGATTATCTGATGCCTATCTGAATGCCCAGAAAAGCCTCCGATTGATTCCACTTGCAATCTGACTTTTACAACTCCCATTTTACCATCACTATTTATCATTGTAACTTCAGGCAGGCGTTTCTGCACTCTCCTTCCAAGAGTGCCATTAATCTGGTAACTCACGAAGATTATCGTGTTTCTCTCATCTTCTGATAAGCTCTTAAAGTACTCTATTACAGGTCCACCCTCAAGCATTCCAGACGTAGCCATGATAATGCACGGTTTACCATCAATTATCTCCTGTCTAACGCTTGGATGCTCCACAATTGTGAAGTAGTCAGATTGAAAAGGGTTTATTCCATCATAAAGTATGCTCCTGCGAACCTCTCGGCTCAAATACTCTGGATAAGCCGTGTGAATTGCCGTTGCCTCAGAAATCATGCCCTCAATAAACACAGGTGCCTCAGTCATCAAGCCACGCCGCATGTAACCATCAATAACAAGCATTATCTCCTGAGCTCTACCTACAGCTGGCACTGGAATTAGGACCTTTCCTTTCCTCTCTAAAGTTTCATTTATGACAGATGTTAAACGTTCTTCAGCCTCAACTCTTGAAGGCATAATATCCCTTGGACTACCATAAGTACTCTCCGTTATTACGGTCTCAACCCTCGGGAAATCCGTTGCCGCTGCCTCCAATAGCATAGTCCTAGCATACTTATAGTCGCCTGTATAAACAATGTTGTGTAAACCTTCACCGACATGCAGATGTATTACTGAAGAACCCAAAATGTGGCCAGCGTTGTGCAAAGTTAGGCGAATGTCCGGAGCTATGTCCGTTACGACACCATATCGTAATGGAATAGTGTGCAAAACACATTCACGAATGTCTTTCTGGTCATAAGGTGGCGTAATCCCCTGTTTACTTGCCACATCTAGATAATCAAGTTGAAGCAGTGTCATCAAATTTGAAGTTGGAGCTGAACAATAGACGGGACCGTCATACCCATATTTATAGAGAAAAGGCACTAGACCACAATGGTCAAGGTGAGCATGACTTATAGCAACAGCATCTAGAGAGTCAATTTCAAACGTGGGAGCATCAAATCTTGGAAACAGTTTAAAAGGTTTTGAAGAACCAGGATTAATCCCGCAATCCAATAACACGCTACTTTCTCTTGTTTGAACTAGAAAAGCAGATCTTCCAACTTCTTGAACCCCTCCGAGTGCTGTAATCCGAAGGTCACCAACCTCATAAGTTTTAGGTCTGAATATTCGCTCACCAACCGTACGGAGTATTCTCTCTCTTTCCTTGCTTTCTGAGTGAAGGTAATGGCGCATATGAACAATAATTTTAGATCGCAGAGGAGGACTTCTTAAAATATGAGGACGCCACCTAGTTCGCCTTATAATCTCCTGAAGGACCAGACCGTTTCTTCCTATGATCAAACCAGGTTTTTTCGCCTCAATTATTATCTCGCCAAGGCTTGGATCAAAATTTATGTCTGTTACTTCTGCTTCGGGTAAAATTATTTCCTTAACAATTCTTTCAGCTTCTTTTTCTACAAGTCTTACTAAAGGGTCAGAACGAATAACTATTCTCTTCCTCAATACGTTAACTATATCTGCGATTATGCTGCTCTGCTCAACCAAGATTTCCGGTTTCTTAGCGTACACTGCAAGTATTGGACCTTCATATTCTATTCTTGACACTTCAGCCTCTTTTGGAACATGCTCCAAAATGTACCGACTTATATCTATTTTCTCTCGTTCAGACCTTGTTGCCACTGTTTAAACTTCCCTAGTTTGCCAGAAATCGCTTCTTCTCCTCCTCAGTCAACTCCTGATAGCCTTTCTCATCTATCACCGCAACATTAAAATTGTCTCCGCTTGCAGCATCCCGTTTCATAGCAGAGTAAACAGCCTTGACAATCACTGGTAGAACATCCTTAGAGGGCATGTTTTCCTTGAATTTGTCCTCTAAAACACCATAAGCTATTGGCGATCCAGAACCAGTAGCAACACATTGTTCTTCTGTTAAGCTGCCAAAAGGATCTAGTGAAAAAACATGTGAACCAGTGTCATCCACACCACCTATTAGGACTTGGGCGATTAGAGGTGCATATCTGGATGAAAATAAAAGGTTTGCAATTAACCTTGCTGCTGAGTTAACTGGCATGGGTCTGCCAATATTCAGTTTGTAAAGTTGAGCATTTGCTGTTAGTATATCTACGGTTCTTTGAGCGTCAGCGACACTTCCAGAAATGGTCATAGCCAAGTGATCGTCTATCCTATAAATTTTTTTCCCATGTTTATGAGCTACGTAAGAACCCATGGTTACACGGGTATCTGAAGCTAATACCACACCGTCTTTGCACACGACGCCGATTGTTGTTGTTCCTTTTAATACTAACTGATTAACTGCATCATTATTTATCATTTCATTTTTCACCAAAACCTAGATACTTTTACGGAATTACTTCGCTAACAAGTAGCATGATTTAATCAAAATCACGAGTTTATTAATATTACGGTTTCAAGACAAGAAGACTAAGATCGCTTCAACCAAGCGCGCTAAAGCTTAAAACATATAAAACATGTAGAATTAGAAAGACACATTCTCAAATAGTGATTGCTTTGCCTATGAAATATCATCGTATGCAGCTTCCAAGAGAGGTAATTGTGGGAAGCGGAATAATTGAAAGAGTTACAGAAGTCTATAGGAGACTTGGGTTCACAGAATCCGCACTTGTAGTTGCCGGGTCCAAAACAAATGCCATCGCCGGAAAAACCGTCAGACGGCTTCTCGAACAAGAAGGAGTAAAAGTCAACACGCTCCTTGTCAAATCAGCTACGATCCAGGACGTCCAAGCTGTCGAGGAGAAAATAAAAAGCTCAAAACCTCAAGTTATCTTCGG
>DAOVFL010000080.1 GCA_030672945.1 Candidatus Bathyarchaeota archaeon
CATAATTGTAGTTGTCGTGTTG
This sequence comes from Candidatus Bathyarchaeota archaeon, assembly GCA_030672945.1. Taxonomy (GTDB): domain Archaea; phylum Thermoproteota; class Bathyarchaeia; order Bathyarchaeales; family Bathycorpusculaceae; genus SOJA01. Next base: position 23 of record DAOVFL010000080.1, read on the forward strand.
GTTAAGCTGGGTGTTATCACGTTATCACTAGATGAAGAGACATAAGTAATGTTTCGTGAGACATAATACTTAATAAACTAAACGTCTAATTAACAATGTAGGAGAGACACAGATGACGAGACTGCAGCTTAAAGACAAGCTGGCAAGACTTAGAAAACTAAGATTTAAAATAAATGTTGGAAAACGTGAAAAGGTAGTCATCCCGACGCCTCCTCCAAAAGCCATACATAGGAAGTTCAAAATTGTGGAAAGATACCCCCTTTATGAACCCTTTGCCCATGTTGCCATCGTGCAGGACCCGAAAACAGGTGCATGTAAATATATATTGGATGAGCTGCAGCTTGATTCTCTCGAAAGAAACGTTTACAACAGAATTCTGGAAATTCTGCTTGCGGAGATAGAATCACCAAAAGAGGAGATTCCTGATCCTAGAAAATTCTTTGCGGAAGAAGCCAAAAAGATTGTTGACAAATACCGTATAAGCTTGGGCTGGCTGCCGGATGTTTCATGGTATAAAATCCTTTATCATGCTGAAAGAGACCTTGTGGGTTTCGGCAGAATTGACGCTTTAATGCGCGACCCGAACATTGAGGACATTTCATGTGATGGAGTTGATAGACCGGTTTATATTTGGCATAGAAATTACGAGAGTCTCGAGGCAAACCTCAAGTTTGAAAGTGATGAAGAACTCGACAACATGGTTGTTAAGCTTGTTCACATGTCTGGGAAACATGTAAGCTCAGCCTTCCCAGTAGTTGATGCCTCTCTGCCTGGGAAGCACAGACTAGCCGTTTGTTACAGACGTGAAGTTACACCCTTCGGAACAGCCTTCACAATTAGGAAGTTCAGAGAAGACCCATACTCGATAATAGACTTGATAAAATTAGGCACCTTCTCAGAAGAGATGGCAGCTTATTTCTGGATGTGCCTTGAAAACAGAGCTTCTATAGTAGTTTTAGGTGGAACAGCAGCTGGAAAAACTACAGCTTTGAATGCTCTAGCTTGCTTGATCAAGCCTGGAAGTAAGATAATTACTATAGAAGAAACAGCGGAGCTTAATCTTTCACATGAAAACTGGGTTTCACTTATCGCCAGACAAAGCTATGGTTTAGGCGGTACTGGTGTCGGTGAAGTAACACTTTTCGACCTTGTAAAAACCTCGATGAGACATCGTCCAGACGTTTTAATTGTGGGTGAGGTGCGAGGTGAAGAAGCCTACGTGCTTTTCCAAGCGTTAGCTACCGGTCACGGAGGTATGTGCACAATGCACGCTGAGAACATAGATTCCGCGGTTAAGCGTCTAACACAGAAACCCATGAATATTTCACCGGCCTACATTCCATTAGTGAACCTTGTTTTATCAGTTCAAAGAGTTAAACCAATAGAGCATGGAGGAAAAAAGGCATATAGACGTATAATGGACATCCATGAGGTTGCGGATTATGAGGATTACAGGTGTACGTTTAAATGGCATCCAACAAATGACAAACATGTACCAGCATTTAATAAAAGCATAATGTTGCCAGCGATTTCTGAACGTTTGGGTGTCAGCGAAAAGGAGATGCTTAGTGAGATAAATAGACGTAGAGACGTTTTGCATTGGATGTGTGACCGCAACATAAGAAGTTACAAGGATGTCGCTGCAGTAATCGCAGAGTATTACGCCAGACCTGACCAAATCTACGAAAAAGTTATTGTAGGAGAAGAAGTGAAGAGTATTGCGATTTCTAGAAAGTATTGAGGTTTGGTCCTTCCGTCTTTTCGGGGGAATAGCTCCTTCCTTCTTAGAGCGTGTCGTTGAGTTTAAAGAGTATTTGGAAAGAGCTAAAATCAAGATTTACCCAGAAACTTATGTTTCATTAATGTTTTTCGTTGCAATGTTAACGCTTCCAATATCTATTATGGCGGTTGTGCTTCTGTATCTTTATAGTTTCATTCCAATAATCTTCTTGGTACCTCTTCCTTTCTACGTGATGATAGGCTTTCTATTAATACCTATATCCAGAGCTGGCGAAAGAGCCCGCCACCTAGAAAGAGAAATGCCATTTGCAGCCACCTACACCAGCGTTATGGCATCTGGAGGCATAGCGCCATATAACAGCTTCAAAAGGTTGTCAGAAGTTGATTTAATGCCAGCTATGCAATGTGAAGCCAGAGAAATCATAAAGGATGTTGAAATCTTCGGGATAGACCCCCTTACAGCTATTGAAAATGCAGCAAGGAAAAATCCTCTAGATGTTTTTAAGGATTTCCTTGCAGGCTATGCCTCAACAGTGATAATTGGCGGTGACATAGGACATTTTCTTGAGAGGAAATCTGAAGATATTTTCAAGACAAGGGCTATGCGTGTTAAAGCTGCAGCTGAAAGACTTGGTATGCTTTTGGAAACTTTCATTATAGTTATGGTTCTAATGTCTCTCTGCTTCTACATTTTATTCAGTGTGGAATCTATTTACAGTACAGGTGTATCGTCATATTCTGGCATTCTTCTCTACACGTATTTGTTTACTCCAATGCTTTCGTTGATGTTTATTTACTTGGCACACAGCATGCAGCCTAAGACTCCAATAACAGAAATGCTTCCATACAAGGTTTTTGGAGTCTGCAGTGTAATAGGTATAATATTGTTTCTTTCGTTAACGAACTTTATGGGATACATTGAAGTTCCTTTCTTCGGTTCATTTCAAACAATAATTGACGTACCTATTGCCATAGCCATAGCTCTCTTTATTACCGCAGCACCAGCCGCCGTCATATATAGCAGACTCTCGAAGAAAAAAGCGGGAATAGAGAAAGGTATCAATCGTTTTCTAAGAGATTTGACCGAGGTTCGGAAGACAGGGTTGTCTCCGGAGAAGTGCATCGAGAGCCTCTCCAATCGAGATTATGGAGTGTTCACCAAGGAACTGCGCAAAATAAGTTCAGAAATTTCGTGGGGTGTTCCCATACGAAAAGTCATAATGGACTTCCTAAAGAGAACGCGGAGTTGGATGACTCAGATTGTTATGTTCCTACTTGTTGAGACAATAGATGTCGGTGGTGGAACCATAGCTATGATAGAATCTTTGGCTAGGTTTAACAATTTAACCCAAGATGTTGAAAAGGAAAAGAAGATGGCGGTGCGTCCATACATAATTATGCCTTATTTTGCTGCAATTCTACTGGTAGCAACAACAACTATGATGATAGGGTTCACTGCAGGTACTCTTGGCGCTCCCGCGGCTGCTGGCGCAGGTGAAACATATGCGGTTAGGGATTTAGGTCCGATGATATCAATCTTTACAACCTCATGTATTTTCCATAGCTATCTAATAGGCTTGGTTGGAGGTAAAATTAGTGAAGAATCCCTGGCGGCAGGTTTCAAGCATGCCGCTATTCTAGTGATAATCTCAGTAATGGCTGCGAAGTTACTGCCTATGTTTATAACATTCTAGTGGGAGGATAGATGACGAAAGATAAAGTTACATTACGTAGATTGATAGTGGACAAGAGAGGGGATAGTCCAGCAATTTCCACAGTTATGCTAACAAGTGCTGTGGTAGTTTTGCTTTTAGTTACGGTTGTTTTTGCAAACAGCTTCTTGAATGCACGGATGGCGGAAAACGAGTTTAGTGCTGTAACACAATTTATGCAGACAGTAGGTCTTCAAATGGATGATGTAGCTTGGACTATTGGGCGAACACAGACAATTCGTTACGCAAGTAGATACGGACACGTCTATTTTGAGTCTTTAGCTTTGAATTACACTGTTTATGTGAATGATGTTTACTTAGTTAATTACAGTACTGGTATTCTTCTGTTTAATATGCCTATAAGCGAATACCATGTCAGCAACAACTATCATAAACGATTGTTTCCCTCTTCAGATAATTCCTTTCTTCAAATAGGTACCTCAGCACCCGTAGGCCACGTGTATATAATTGAAAAAGTGCCCATGAATGATGGTAATTTTATAAGAGTTGTTGTTGCCCCATCAATAAGAATGTTGAATTCAACGATATCTACAGGTGACGATAAAAAGAATTATTTTAAATTTTATCTTCCCATTCTCTCTTCAGGAACCCATCCTCGTTACTCACAGTCTGTAACACTCGCGGGAAACACAGTTTCAGTTAAGACAATAGGAACTGTTAACAAAGTCAAGATACACGTTTCTTTCCTTAAAAGCAGCTTAGGGTTCAATGAAGAGTTCTTCAGTTTTGACAGCACAGAAGAAGTGGTGGATGTTCCAGATGGCTCTATTATAGAGTTCTACACAGGTGAGGTGATTGTTTCATTAGGGCTACATGTTTAGCCTGTTATGGAGGATTAAAGAGTGGCACACATAACTATTGAGTACATGATTATGATTCCTATCTTGATAATGCAGATTTTCCTTTTCCCATATACAGCAAGTTGGATCATGAACATTTGGGTGGATTCGCGTAGAACACTTGCACTTCAGGATGCTGCAAGTCACTTGGGAAGTACAATACAACAATTATATTTCTCGCTAAACCATGTAACCATGTCAGCTGGAACATTAACGTATTCACCAGGACTTCCACCATTCATAGAGAATTATTACTATGTAGGAAACGCGACGCTACGCCAAGTTCTAGATCCACCTTTGAATTCAAGTAAAGTTCTAGAGTTGACACTTAGGCTGCCGACGACTAAAATGATGGTAACCACTTCGGCTGTTTTAGGTCCTAACGTTTTATGGCGGGAATCTATCTTCATGAGCAATTCCACTAATGCGTGTGTATGCGCTGAGAAGTTTTCTAATGGAACCATATGCCTGTACTTTGGAGGATAAAGAGGGTATGTTGAAATGACTGGCTCAACTATAGATCATCTGGTTTCCGT
>DAOVFL010000089.1 GCA_030672945.1 Candidatus Bathyarchaeota archaeon
AGAGAGAGACATACCCAGACAACGTAACAAACACATGCGCACACATACAATCCTAAAACTGTTTAAGAGCATCCGCCTTCTCCATAACACAACCACAATAATGGCACCTCAAACGCAAAGGCTCCTCACAATCCACATAAAACTTCGCCTCCACAGGCTCACTACTATTAGAAATACACGAAGGATTCGCACACCGCACAATCCCACGAATAACAGAAGGCAACTTAACAAGCTGCTTCTCCACAACCTTATAATCCCGAATAATATTAATCGACGCATGCGGAGCCAACAACGCAATCTTATCAACCTCCTTAGAATTCAACTCCCTACCCTCAACCTTAACAATATCCTTCACACCAAGATTCTTACTCGGAACATTCATCGCCACCGTAACAACACCCTTCGAACGACCAGTAATCCCCAAAATTCTAATAACATCCAACGCATGACCACTCGTAATATGATCAATCACCGTACCATCCTTAATCTTCGATACCCACAAAGTCTTTCTAGCCATATCAACCACCACACTGAAACCATATTAAGCGTAACCGAGTAAAAGAGTTATTTATCACTTCCTAAAAACATGTCTGGTGTCAAAACTTGAAATTCAAGGGTCGAGACATAATCTCCATCAAAGACTTCAACCGAAAAGAAATCGACTACATACTAAAAACCGCAGAAGCAATAGAACCCCTCGCAAAAAGCGGCTCAAACATGCTACACGGAAAGATGCTAGCAACACTCTTCTTCGAACCAAGCACACGAACCCGACTAAGCTTCGAAGCAGCAATGCACAAACTCGGAGGCTCCGCAATAGGATTCGCCAAACCAGAAATAGCCTCAGTCACGAAAGGAGAAAACCTCGCAGACACCATCCGCGTTGTCGAAAACTACGCCGACGTCATCGCACTGCGACACCCACTAGAAGGAGCAGCCCGACTCGCAGCCGAATTCGCCCAAATCCCAATAATCAACGCAGGCTCAGGCGCAGAAGAACACCCAACGCAAGCCTTACTAGATTTGTACACGATCCTAAAAGAAAAGAATCAAATCGACAGGCTTAACATCGCATTAATAGGCGACCTACGCTACGGACGCACCGTCCACTCCCTTGCATACGCACTTTCACTCTACGATGTCAAGTTACATCTGATATCGCCTGAGCTTCTTCGAATGCGAAGAGAAGTATTAGACGCCATCAAGAAAAAAATAGAAGTGGCGGAAAGAACAGGCATGGAAGAAGCCTTACCCGAAATAGACGTACTCTACATGACACGAATCCAGAAAGAACGATTCGCAGACATGGCTGAATACGCGAAAGTAAAAAGCGCCTACAAAATCGATTGCGACGTGCTAGAAAACGTAAAGAAAGATATGGTTATTATGCATCCACTTCCAAGAGTTGATGAAATAGCAGACGAAGTGGACGCAACACCCCACGCACGATATTTCCAACAGGTTTGGAATGGTATCGTTGTAAGAATGGCGCTCTTGGCGCTCATTCTAGGCGCAACGGAATGATTTAGCAAATCGTTTCTAAACGTCTTCCAAAGAAACTATTAGAGAAATTTACAGAGCGATTTTGTATCGGTTTTTATGGCTATTACCCTTTGACCAATAGTTCTTTGGTATCAAACGTTTTCCTAATCTTGTACTCGCTTTGTTTTCCATCATTCCATTGGCTAACTGGTCTTAAGTATCCGACAACCCTTGAATATACTTCACATTTTTCACCGCAACGAGGACAAGTAAAATGTTCACCAGAGATATAACCGTGAATTGGACAAACGCTGAATGTAGGAGTAATTGTATAATAAGGCAGTTGACTTTTTTCAGCGACTCTCCTTGTTAAAACGGAAATGCTTTCCCAAGATGAATTAGATTCTCCAAGATAAATATGGAAAACGGTTCCTCCTGTGTAACGGGTTTGAAGTTTATTTTGGTGCTTTAACGCTTCAAAAAGGTTAAGTGTATTGTCGACTGGTAATTGCGATGAATTTGTATAGAAAGGTTCAATTCCGTCATTTTTTATATAATCTTCATTAGCAACAATTATGTCTGGATACTTCCTCTTATCCATCCTCGCAAGTCTATAAGATGCACCCTCTGCTGGAGTCGCTTCGAGATTGTAGATATTTCCAGTTTCCTCTTGATATTCGGAAAGTTCATTTTTCATAAACTCTAAAATTTTAGTTGCAAACTTTAATCCTTCTTCTGAAACAATGTTATAACCAAAGAGGTTCAAAAGTGCTTCATTTATTCCAATTAGTCCGATTGTGGAAAAGTGGTTTTTCCAATAGTTACCAAACCTTTGTTTTATAGAACGCAAATAAAACTTTGAATAGGGGTACAGTCCATGTTCTGTAAAATTCTCAACAAGTTCTCTTTTGATTTCTAAACTCTCCTTAGCAATATTCATTAAAGCACTCAACTCTTCAAAAAATTCGTCTTCATCTTTTTTAAGGTGCCCTATTCTAGGAAGGTTTATCGTGACAACTCCAATTGAGCCTGTCAGAGGGTTGGCACCGAAGAATCCTCCGCCTCTCTTTCGCAATTCTCTGTTATCTATTCTTAATCGACAACACATGCTTCTTACATCTTCAGGCTTCATATCACTGTTTATAAAATTAGAAAAGTATGGAGTACCATATTTTGCTACTAATTCAAACAGTTCTTGAAATTCCCAATTGAAGTTTTCAGTTACGTTATACGTGACTATTGGAAAAGTGAAAACTCCGCCTTTCTTGTCACCATGAAACATTACTTCAATATAAGCTCTATTCAACATGTCCATTTCTGTAACAAAATCACCATAAGGCTTATCTAACATATGCCCATTGACGATAACACCGTCATTTTCCATAAATTTTGGCACTGACAAATCCATTGTGATATTTGTAAAAGGTGTTTGAAAACCTACACGGGTCGGTACATTCATATTAAATAAAAATTCTTGTAGTGCTTGTACAACTTCCTTATAGTTCAACTTGTCATAATAGATAAACGGAGCCAGATAAGTATCAAAATTGCTGAACGCTTGAGCACCAGCTGCTTCACCTTGTAATGTAAAGAAGAAGTTGACAATTTGCCCCAATATTGTCCTAAAATGCTTCGCAGGTTTGCTCTCAATCTTTTGGGACACACCACAAAAGCCAGAAACTAGTAGGTCTCTTAGATCCCATCCTACGCAATATGGTCCCAAGACAGCAAGATCGTGTATGTGAAAAGCTCCAGACAGATGTTTTTCCCTAATGATGGGTGAATACATTCTGGTTAACCAATAGTGAGATACAAGTTGTGAAGAAAGATGATTATTCAATCCTTGAAGAGAAAAATTCATATTAGCGTTTTCACGGATTCGCCAATCTGTACCGTTTAGATAACTATCTACCATATCATCAGAGTTTAAAAGAAATGCTAGTTCTCTCATCACTGCATGCTGTTGTCTGTATAGAATGTAAGCCTTAGAAACTTCTACAAATTTGTTTTTAATCAAAGTCTCTTCTACAGTATCCTGTATCTCTTCTACTGTTGGAACACCTTCTTTGCCAAATTTCTTTTCTATGACCGCAACGACTTGATTACTCAATTCTTTAGATTGATTTACACTTCTTCTATCGACCGCTTGAAATGCCTTTTTAACAGCGTTAGTTATTCTATCCTGGTCAAATTCTGCTAATCTCCCATCTCTTTTCCTAACAAATAATGTCATTTCAGGTCACGTTCCCAGTTTTTCTCAACTCATGTTTATTACCATTCTTTAAGCATAGCACATCTGGGGCACCCACTAGATGTGTAAACCACGATTCTATCGGCTCGTGGCACACGCTCGAGAGAGCCAACGGAATATTTTAAAGAACCCATGAGAACCCCTCGTAACGCAAGGATGACATAAATGGAAGATAATTCTATTTTAAATTTTTAGAGAAGTTGTATAAAATTTTGTACGAAGTTTAGGTTGAAATTAACACGTATGATACTCGGTTGCTTAGAGCTGAAATCTGGGCTTGATTCGAAAAAGGTGCCGGTAAATGCTTTGCTGAGACACGGCTGAAGCAAATAAGCATATTAACTGATCCGCATGACGGACATTTCGGCGGTATCCCATAAAAGGTTTTTTGGCAGTTAGCACAATAAGCGAGGTTTCTGTTGTAAGCATAAAGTCCTATTTTGTATTTCTTCACAATTTCTTTTGTGGTCGCCAAGAGTTCATCTGGGTCTTGCTTGGAATCAGCAAGTTGTATGATTGCGAGGTGGCTTCCCGGAGTTAGTTCGTGAAACTCTTCTTCAATGTGTAATCGACCCCTCCAAGAAACTTTGTTTGTTAAAGGCACGGCAACCATGTCTGTGTAAAAAGGTTGTTCTCTGGCGCCTTGAACGTGAACCTTTGCCCAGCCGCAATGTTCCACGTCCAGTTCCGCCAGCCTCTTCGCCGTGTTAATGCTGGGCACCATAGAGAGCGCTACACGAGTTTCAGGTTTCTTCGCGTAACTTTGAACAGTTTTAGAAATGTGTTCTACTGTTTCTTTGGCAAAATCTATGGCTTCATTATCCTCGTTTATAGCTTTCCCGAGAAATGACTCTACTGTTTCGTTTAGTCCGACAAAACTGACGAGGCGAGTAGCGTT
>DAOVFL010000050.1 GCA_030672945.1 Candidatus Bathyarchaeota archaeon
GCTCGACGAGATTCCTTCTCAGATTTCGCGCCTGTACAGACCATTTTTCCAGAATTAAAAATCAATGTAGCTGTCTTCGGCTTTTTCAATCTGAATACGAGCCCCGGAAACTGTTCTGGACGATATTCTACACCTGGAAAACCTTTCACAACAGCGTTCAAATCGATTTTCTGATTCAGCGTTGCAGATGCCACAACATTTTCGATGTGTATATATACTGCTTCCGGCATGAACACCACTTCTTATAAGCTAATGTTTTGATAATCTTTATAAATGCCCCGCATAAAGAAGTTGGTTCAAATGCGTCCTCCTCATCTTCATTCTGGATAACATCAACTTTTTCGCTTGAAAATACTGGGATTATAACTTCCGCAACTACCAAGATAACTATTAGAATTACTATTATGAACATTCCAGAGGAGCCGTGCATGAAAAGTGCGATGTGCCCAATCCAAGGAATACGCATAACAACTTTGCCTACTACAAGATTCTCTGAAATTTTACCATCCCATGTGTAGTTTTCACCTCTGTAGTCATGATCAAAAGGATCTTCGCTAGTGTTACCATCTCCTTTCGTTTCAAAGTACATCAGCCCATTGTTTAGGTTGATTCTACTTTCTATCGCTCTGTGAACTATTAACTCATCCAGCGAATTCACTCGATCCTTCGGTTTATGAAATATTATTATGTCGCCATATGGATACGATTCTGCTTTAATCTCTTCAGGGTTTATTCCTTGAACTATTATTAAGTCCCCTATGTGGAGTGTAGATTCAAATGGATGGGACCAACCATCACAGTGCATATGCTGAGCCTTACACATGCTTCCAGAAGCCACAGCTAACGCTGGGTACGGCGTATTTAACACTGTTTGTGAGCCATACCAAAGGCAAAAAACTATAGCAATAATCAGGATTGCCATTGCAACTGTTCTGACATATTCTTTTTTCCAAATCGTTTTTAACGTTTTAATCACCAATAGTCATGCCTTCTGTTATGTGAGATACTCTTGTTGACTTAGTCTTCCTCATTTTAAAATTTAACGCTTGATTTCAAAAAAAATAGGGGGAAAGACAGTGTAACTCTGAAACCCTAAGTTTTCTAATGTCGCTTGGCATCGTCTACGACACCTGAATTTCGTCAAAGCTGGGATACCCACATATACTAGACACCGTTACTGTTATTCGCCCTGTCCTGAAACTAGTTGCAGGTTCCCATTTTTTACGTTATTCCTTTGCGAAAGTTCCGCATTTGGAGCAGATATATCTCTTTTTCTTTCTTGGTGCGTGACAGTTCAGCTCTAGAAGCGTTTAAATCTTCTTTTTGCTCAATACCACTCGGAAGGATTTCTTACATTTTGGACAGTCGAAAAGTCCGATTTCCAGCTGCATTCTTTTTCCTTTTTTGTCGGGTCGCCCAGCCATTTTCCATGACTTTCTTGGCGTGGAAACACCTGTTCCACATTTTGGACAATCAGCCATTTAGTTTTCCTCCAACATTTTCATTAGCCATGATTTCTAACGATGATAGATAAAAGATTTTCCATTGTTTTTAGATAGAAAGCTTTTGTTTAAACATTGTGTTTAGACATGTTTTTTACAAAAAAGGAGTATGTGTCATAAAAACTTTTAAGCTAAACTCTAAAAAAGCATACATTAACCGGACGATGTAATCATCAAGAAAGATTTGATTTTATCTACTGTTGAATATGCTCCCAAACTTGATGAAAAACATGCTAACGCTAGGCTTGAAAACCATTATAATGAACTCATAATAGCTCCTAAGAGTGAAGTTCAACTAACTTATCAATCGTGAACGTGGAACTGGTGGAAGAACATTAGTTAATGGCGTGCAGGAATTTTCCATCAGATGACAGATTTAATAAAAAAAGGCATCAAATACATGGTCAAAATTGCATTTGAAATGGCTAAAGAGTCATACAAACATACTTCAACATTAGTTAAACTTGTATAATAAAGACCACTAAGTAGATTATATAGCTGAAATGGAAATTGATTTGCTGCCTTCACCGATTGTAGAATTATCCTAGTTTAATGTATATCGTCTTGTATAGGTTTTATCCAGCATTTCGTGAGTCTTCCTCTGATCCAACGATATTTTACCCCTTTCTAATGAAAGAGTGCGAAATCATCCTAGTTCATAAACCAGTCCGTTCCTTCGATACAGTCGGCAGCTTTACGGACAACCACTCTGGTCAGCTTCGTTCACTCAGCCTTCAGTTGTTTAATTGAACCCAATACTGATCAAGCTCTAAATCTTAGTAGTTCGCTATGTCGCTTAAGTACACTAGTCCTTGATGCTAGTTCAAACATTCTCTTATCGTTTTCTTGCTCTAATGAACTGAGTTTCTCCGACTCCCATGATTTCTGTTTCTTCAGCATTTGAGTTCGTCTTCAACTACCTTTTCAGTAGATTATGAAAGGTTAGGGAACATTCTTGCGTCAATCAACCGTTTTATCTTCATATATGTTGACCTTGAAACTTTGATATGGGAATCCTTGGGTTTTTACATGGCGTAGACCCATCATTACTGATATATTGAAAAGTGTAACGGAAAACAAATGTTACTCTTAATATCACGGTGATCCCGAAGAGATCTAACATTAACATGAATGCTAGAAGAGGTTGCTGAAAAAATGAATAGGTATAAGTGAAGCCTGCTTTATCTCCTTGTGGAGGAGAATTTTCAAAATGCTTTTACTTATGCTTTTCTGTTGTATTCCTTAATATTAGGAGTCTAACTAAACTTGAGAAACTCGCAGGAAAACGCTTTTAACTTACTTGTTAAGCCGGTTCGAAGGCTGATTGAGAAGAGAGGGTTCTTAGAACCAACAGAACCGCAGGAGAAGGCTATCCCAAAAATCCTTAAGGGAAAAAATGTTCTTCTTATTTCACCAACTGCAACGGGTAAGACTGAGGCTGCTGTTCTGCCTGTCTTAAGCATGCTTCTTCAAGAGCCTCAAAGGATACTGGGCATTAAAGTCTTGTATATTACTCCCTTGCGAGCTTTGAACAGGGACATACTTGAAAGGCTTGAATGGTGGTGTAATAACCTAGACATAAAATTGGCTGTTAGACACGGCGATACCGAAACAAGGGAACGAACAAGACAGTCCAGAAGCCCACCAGCAATCTTGATAACGACTCCTGAGACTTTGCAGGCTATATTGCCAGGCTGGATCTTAAGTCAACATCTGCGAAGTGTACGTTGTGTAATAATTGATGAAGTACATGAGATGGCTGACAGTAAGCGTGGAAGCCAGCTATCCCTAGCTTTGGAAAGACTTAGATGGATTGTCGGTAGAGAATTCCAAATAATAGGTTTATCCGCAACCATTGGTACTCCTGAAAAGGTGGCTCAATTCCTTGTTGGATGTTGTAGAAGCGTTGAAATAGTGCATGTTCCAGTTGCCAGAAGGATGCGGTTGAAGATAGTTTTTCCAGAACCCAAAACTGAAGATTACAAGCTTTCTAGAAAGCTTTACACACACCCAGAAGTCGCAGCGAGGCTTCGAATTATTCGTGACTACATAAGTAAACGGAAGTCAGTGCTCTTATTTACAAATACGAGGGCAGTATCAGAAGTACTAGCTAGCAGATTCAGAGTTTGGGACATTAATTTACCAGTATCAATACACCATGGATCCCTTGCCAAGGTATCAAGAATAGCCGCTGAAAGACGACTAAAAAATGGTGGTTTGAAGGGACTTGTCTGCACAAGCTCTCTCGAGTTAGGCATAGATGTTGGCAGAATAGATCTAGTAATTCAGTACATGAGCCCAAGACAAGTTACAAGGCTTATACAGCGTGTGGGCAGAAGCGGTCACAGGATAGGACGCATAGCCAAAGGGATAATCGTCACAATGGATTCTGATGACACACTTGAATCTTTAGTCACAGCAAAAAAAGCTTTAGATGAAGACCTTGAGCCCGTGGAAATCCCTCCTAAGCCCTACGACGTCTTAGCGCATCAAATAGCTGGTTTGTTGCTTAGGAGAAGCAGATGGCAATTCGATGAAATCTTGAAAATGTTCAGAAATGCCTACCCATACAAAGATTTAACAATGGAGGACATTGAGAAAATTCTTACGTACATGCATCAACGTTTTCCCCGCTTTGTTTGGGTTTCTTTCGAAGACAAAATAGCTTTAAAACCGAGGAGGAGAAAAGCCCTCTTTGAATATTATTTTGAAAACCTGTCTATGATACCTTATAAGAAACAATATCTTGTGATTGACGAGTCAAATGATTCTGCAGTGGGAATATTAGACGAGGCCTTCATGGCTGAATATGGCAAACCGGGAATAAAATTCATAATCAGAGGAAGCCCATGGCAAATTATGCATGTTTCTGGAGAAAAAGTGCACGTAAAACCAGTTGATGACCCTACAGGAGCCATACCAAGCTGGATAGGTGAAGAAATCCCAGTCCCATTCGAAGTAGCGCAAGAAGTAGGTTCCATAAGAGGTTTTGTCGAGGAGCAAGTGAAGAACGGACTTTCGCATGAGGAAATAGCAGCTAAATTGAGTTTACAATACCCATCTGACAAAGATACTATTTCACGAAGCATTACTGAAACGGTGGAGCATGTGAACTCAGGATTTCCAGTTCCTACAAGCAAACGAATAGTAATCGAAGACTGGGAAGATTTCGTTATAGTTCACGCCAACTTCGGTTCACTTACGAACAGAGCCTTAGCACAGTTAGTAGGTCAGTTATTATTGGATAGAATCGGACACGGCGTTGTGGTTCAACATGATCCCTACCGCATCTTCGTACAAACGATGGGTGCTGCAAACGCAGACCAAATAGCCACATTGTTTAGTGGAATGCAGAGTATGTCGGATCAGGCAGTAAGGGACAGTTTAGTAAGAGTAACTGTGAAAACGGGGCTTTTCAAGAGGAGAATGATTCACGTTGCAAGACGTTTTGGAGCCTTGAAGAAGTGGGCTGACTTCAGCAACTTGAACCTTGAAAGATTGGTAAGAAGTTTTGAAGGTACAGCAATATATGAAGAAGCATTAAAGGAAGTGTTCACAAAGGACATTGACTTAGAAAGACTTATTTATGTTCTCAGAAAAATTCGAGAAGACGAAATTCAAGTGCGGAAAATCGAAACTCATGATAAAGTGACTCCAATTGGTCGTGTAGGCATTGAACGGATAAGCATGAAAACCGACTTGATTCCACCTGAAAAGATGCGAGCCGTGCTAATAGAATCTGCAAGAGCACGATTACTAAATGAAGTATGTGTTTTCGTTTGCACGGACTGTTGGAACTACATTGAAATGATGTGTGCTAAAGACTTGCCGGATAAACCAAAATGCCCAAGATGCGGGTCCATGGCGATAGGTCTTCTTAAAAGAGAAGAAGAGGAAGTTCTTCTAATTATTGAAAAGAGAGGAGAAAAACTAACCAAAAGAGAGGAGAGAATGCGGAAAAAGGCATTACAGACAGCACACCTAATAGCGAGACATGGAAAAAACGCTGCCGTGGCATTATGTGCCAGAAGGGTTCAACCGTCAGATGTTGTAGAGATCCTTGAAAAAGAATGCAAACTTGACGACAGATTTTACGAGCTGGTTCTTGAAGCTGAACGTAAAGCCTTGAGTAAAAGATTCTGGTAACGCTAAAACCCACAACAACTTTTAAATTATTGTTGATTATAGTTTGGACAATGTCCTTATTTCAGTTATGAGGAAAGATAAACTTGGAAATAAGTCGAAAAAACCTAAAAGATGAGATTCTTAAGAGAATTAAATACGTTAAAACATGCGTTCAAGCAAGAGAACTATGCCTTTTAATTCGTACGAACAGGGCTGTATTAGAACCAAAAGATGTCCATAACATATGCCTTTACATATCAGGGCTTTGCAAAGAATTCGGATGTAAAGAACCAAGTGAGTTATGCCGCAAGGCTGCAAATGCTGCATTAAAAGACGAGACTAAATACCTTGAATTATGTGCCCAAAGCTGCGTGAAATGCGGAGAATCCCGAAGACCGAGACCCAAAAAGTCAACCTATGTTGCCTAAAACAAGTGGAAACATTTAAAAGAGCAAAACATTGGTTAGACCAAAAAGATAGCCATGTGTAAATGGAGGCTTATGAACTGTTCATAGCACCTTATGTTCCAAGCCCACCCCAAGTGATTCGCCAAATGCTTACTCTAGCTGAATTAAAACCTAGAGACGTTTTCTTCGATTTAGGTGCAGGGGATGGCAGAGCAGTTATAATGGCTGCAGAAGATTTTGGTGCAAAGGCTGTTGGAGTTGAATTGAGAGATGATCTAGTGAAAAAAGCATTAAGCTCCGTATACGAACACAATCTTCAAAACAAAGTTACAATAGTGAATAGCGACATGTTCAAAGTGGACCTATCTTCAGCAGACGTTATTTTCCTTTATCTAACAACAAGTGCTAACGAAAAAGTCAGACCTAAACTTGAGGCTGAACTTAAAAAAGGAAGCCGGGTAATCTCACATGACTATGAAATCATAGGATGGAAACCAATCAAAGTTCACAATTTCTGTGAAAACCCAAAACTGGGATATCCTTCACACACACTTTACCTATACAAGAAGGTTTAACCCTCGCAGTGAAAACATGCCCTTCACTTTCAAAGCCCATTCAGAGTTGATTAAACAGATACTGATGCACATGCATTACTTAATCTAAACACAGAACAGGATGCTAGCTTGGTTTTTTATGGGTTATTGTATCTTCTTCAAGTTCTTTAACGCGAGTCTCTATAAATTCTGCGACTTTTCCTTAGCTACATTTCCCGGCTTCTTGCTGTTTCTTCAAATGAAAATATATCGCTTGTTTCGAGGACCCCCTAAAGAAGACAATCCTTCATCTACTGCTTCAA
>DAOVFL010000043.1 GCA_030672945.1 Candidatus Bathyarchaeota archaeon
TGGTGCAGCATTAATGTATGACCATTCTGACGCCGCACTTTCACTTGCCGGCTCCAAAATTAAAGCTCTGCAAAATTTAGCCGTAGATGGTTTAGTTGTTTCTTGTCCAGCTTGTCAATCTATGTTTGATTTTAGACAGAAGGACGCTGGAGCAATTGTTGGAGCAAAACTTAACCTTCCAGTAGTGTACTATACGCAGTTGCTTGGCTTAGCATTAAACATTGAAGAAGAGACACTTGGCTTACACTTAAACCAAAGCACAGTTAACCAACTTCTAGAGAAAATTACAGCTTAATCATTTCTAATGCTGCCTAACAGTTACGACCTGCCCTTTACGCAGTACAACTAGGTTTTTTGTCGAAACAGTCGTAGATTCCGAGCAAGTTTTCAAGTGTCAAGATGATTGCAACATTCGCTGTCTTAATCGATTTTTCGCGCTGCAGACAGTTAATGCTGTAATTATCATCATCACTTATTACCCTTAGAAGTTGAAATAGCCATGGGAAAACAATACTCTGAACAAAAAAACTTATAAACTGTAATAATAGCTACACGGATACGGACGGAGGAAAAAGAATGGTGTTTGATTTTACGGAAACAGAGACTCAGAGACTCGTGGTAAAAAGTGTTAAGGACTGGTGTGAGAGAAACTTAACGTTTGAACGAGTTAGAGAAATGGATGATAAGGGTCACCCCTTTCCAAAAGAAATTGTTGAGGGGCTATGCGGCTTACGTGTTGTTATGGGAACAGTTCCAGCGGAACATGGTGGTTCTGGCATTGATTGGCTAACTCAAGGCATGATAGCTGAGGTGATAGGATATTACGACCCAACGATTGCTACTGCAGCGGGTCTTATGGCTGTTGAGACTGGTTGGGGGTTCACACTTGACAGGTATTGCAACGAAACTGTTAGAGAGAAATACATAAAACCAGCAATCAGAGGTGAGAAATTCGTGGGTATAGCAACCACAGAGCCTGGAGGAGGATCAGATGTCGCCGCATTCAAGTCAACAGCCAAAAAAGATGGGAACGAATGGATAATCAACGGAGAGAAAACTTTCATCAGTGGTACAGAAGAATGTAAGAAATGGGGTGGTGGTTACTGGATTAACGTAAGAACAGGTCCAATACAGCCGGGAGCTCCTCACAGAAATATGACTTCATTCTTCTTGCCGATAGATGCTGAAGGCGTAGAGGTGCAAGAACCATACAGAGATGCTGGTAGAATGGCTATTTCCACTGGCGGTTTCAAGATGAAGGATGTAAGGCTTCCAGATGAGTACAAGTTAGGAGAGGAAGGCAAAGGCTTCTATTATACCATGGAAGGATTTGATAACGCTCGAATGATGATAGCAGCCAGTTGCGTGGGAATCATTCAACGTATAATCGATGAAGCAGTGCCCTACATAACCGAAAGAAAAACGTTCGGACGACCTCTCGCCAAGTACGAGGCAATTCAGTTTGAGTTGGCTGAACTATACCGAGAAATGGAAGCGTTAAAGTTGATGACCCGAAAAACCACATGGATGCAAGATATAAGGTATAAAGAAGAAGGGATGCCTCAGAAAATTTCGAAGGCTAAAACTTTCAAGCCGACTGACGTGGCAGGGTGGATATCCATGATTAAATGGAAGGGTCCTTCCCTTGCTTTGGAAGCAGCAAGAAAAGCAATGATTTGGTTTGGAGCGGCAGGTTACACTAAGGAATACATTCTTGAATCAGCATGGCGTGGCGTAATGTCATATGTCGTAGGCGCCGAGGGTGGATTAAACATCCAGAAGATAGTCGTTGCAAGAGAACTTCTCGGAAGAGACTACGTTCCCTACAAATAACCTTCATTTTTTTATTAATATTAGTAAGTATATTCCTCTTTAATGATTGAAGGTTTTCAGCATGCCCAGAATCATCGTTTGTCTGAAACAAGCTGTTGATGTAAACCATATAAAAGTTGATCCAACCACTCGAAGGCTTATCACGGCTGACGCTCCTAAAAAGATAAGTGACTTCGACAAAAACGCTTTAGAAGAAGCAGTGAGAATAAAAGAGAAGCTCCAAGGTGAAGTCGTAGCTTTAACCGTAAGCGCCGAAGATGCGAAAACCACCCTTCGAGAAGCTTTGGCGATGGGAGCCGACAAGGCATACCTCGTCACGGACCCTTCTTTTCAAGACTCCGACGCATTGATAACTTCACACATCTTAGCCCAAGCGGTTAAGAAGATAGGTTCGTTCGACCTTATTCTCTGCGGAGAAGCCACTATCGACAGTTATTCAGCACAGGTAGGTCCCAGACTTGCCGAGAGACTAGGCATACCAGTGATAACATATGTGCGAAAACTTAGCTTAGAAGGCAACCATGTAATTGCTGAGCGAAGCTTAGAAGACCGTTTTGAGGTTGCCAAAGCGAGGATGCCTGCTTTGATAACTGTTATTAAGGAGATTAACGAGCCTAGAATACCTTCTTTACCGGATATTCTTAAGGCTTCAAAAAAGGAGTTTGTTACGTGGAGTCTTGATGAACTGGGAGTTTCAAAGGAGAAGGTTGGTATTACGGGTTCGTCTGTTCAAATCTTAGAAGTTTTGGCACCAAAGGGTGAGCGAAAACAAATCAAAATTGAGGGCGAAAATCCTCATGAAATCGCTGAAAATCTAGCTAAGGCTTTAATTCAAAAAGGCTTTGCTAGAAGGTGAAACTGATGAACGAGTTTAAAAGCGTCTGGGTTTTCTCGGAAAACCGTGACTTAATGCTTGAAATGCTGTGTAAAGGGAGGGAGCTTGCAGACAAGCTTCAAACAGAACTTGCGGTCATCCTTTTAGGATGCAAGATTAAAGATCAAGCAGAAATTCTCATCAAGTATGGAGCTGACAAGGTATACGTGGTGGATGACCCGAAATTCGAAAAACTTCAAACAGAGCCTTACCTCAGCGCTTTAACTAACCTAGCAACTCGTTATAGGCCTGAAATTATCTTAATAGGGTCAACGAAAAGGGGAAAGGAGCTTGCTGCAAGGCTTACTACAAGACTGGAAACAGGTTTGGTGTCCGACGCCTTCAAACTTGAGATTGACGAAAACAAAAGGTTAATAGCTACAAGAATAGTCTACAGCGGAAACGGTGTAGCAACAGAAACATACCAAACAAAGCCTCAAGTAGCAACTGTTCAACCCAGAACATTTGAAAAACCCAAACTAATGGAGAGAAAAGGCCAAGTAGTTGAAGTCAACGTCACGCTTGAAGAACCGAAAACTGAAGTCATTGAGATTAAGCCAGTTGAAGTCAAAAAAGTTCGAATCGAAGACGCAAGGATCATCGTTAGCGGCGGCAGAGGAGTGGAGAAAAAAGAAGACTTTAAGATGCTTGAAGACCTAGCCACGCTTTTAGGCGGGTATGTCGGAAACACTAGACCCCTAGCTGAAGACAGGAAATGGTTCTCAGAGTGGGTGGGATTGTCAGGGAAAAAAGTTAAGCCAGATCTTTATGTGGCGTGTGGTCTGTCAGGTGTGATTCAGCACATCGCAGGAATGCGAGACTCCAAAGTAATAGTGGCTATAAACAAGGATCAAGAGGCACCCATATTTCAAGTTGCCGATTACATAGTCGTAGACGACATATACCAAATAGTTCCAGCTTTGACTGAAGCACTGAGAAAAATGTTGAAAAGTTAAAAATGGATTTAACATGAACTTTTAAGTACAAACCAAAGAACTAATCGTTGGGGACATAACTCTAAGATGAGAGTAGCAAGAGAACTGCTAAGCTGCAAATAGCGCGCGCTTAATAAATAACAAAAATTATAATCCAGTAATTTATGCATTTACTTCTAAACCTTGAAAATCTAAAAACTATCATCGGTGCATCTTCATGGAGTATGAAATTAACTGTTCGGCATGTGGCAAATCTTCTCCTAGCTTGTTTAATTTCAAATGTCCTTCTTGTGATCAACCACTCGATGTTAAACTTAATTTCGATTTTAAAGCTGAAAAAATAAAAGTGAAAAATTACACCGTTTGGCGTTATGCAATATTTTTCCCGTATGTGAGAGAAAAAGAAATCATAACTCTAGGTGAGGGATGGACACCCCTAGTACGGTTTTCAGATAATACTTATTTCAAGCTTGAAAATCTGAATTCCACCGGCTCTTTTAAAGATAGAGGTTCAACGGTATTAGTCTCCGCTTTGCATAAACTGGTGAAAAAGACCGGAGGTTATATTTCTGAGGATTCTTCGGGCAATGCTGGTGCATCTATAGCTGCCTATGCTGCTCGTGCAGGGTTGAAAGCGAAAATTCACGTTCCAGAAAATATTTCTGGACCGAAGTTCAGTCAAATCCAGTTTTACGGTGCAGAAGTTGCCAAGGTTTCAGGTAGTCGAAGCAGAGTTGCGGAGGAAGCGCAGAAGATTGAAAGTGGGAAATTTTATGTTGGACATATACTTCATCCTTTGTTTAGGGATGGAATAAGAAGCCTTGCGTATGAAATAACTGAGCAGCTTGATTGGAATGCTCTAGAACGCATTTACTTGCCGGTTTCCGCTGGGACTCTGCTTTTAGGTGTAATAGACGGGTTTAAGCATCTAGTCAAATCTAACGTGATAGAGGTTATGCCGAAAATAGTGGCTTGTCAAACAATACAAGTTTCACCACTTTACCATCGCTTTAAAAACTTGAGTTACACTCCGCCTGAAAGAATAACCTCTATTGCTGACGCTTTAGTGAGTGTAAATCCTCCGTTGCTAAACCTTATGGTCAAACGTTTGAGGGAAGCAAACGGCGATGCGGTTACGGTTAAAGAAGACGAGATATTCAACGCCTTCATAGAACTGGCTAGAAAAGGTTTCTTTGTTGAACCAAGCTCAGCTGTTGCCTACGCAGCTTACAAGAACCAGCTTAAGAATAAAGAAGCATCAAAAAACGACAAGACAGTGATAATCCTAACAGGAACAGGCCTGAAAACCATGTCTAAACCAAGTTAATAGCATTTTCTGGAAAGTTTACGTTTAGAAATCTAACTTTGGGCTTTTCTCTTTAGAAAAATTTATATTGTAATGCTGTTTCTCTTCTTGACACATTAAAGGAGGTTTGTTAAGTTTGTCTACACAAGCTGGAGGAGTTCCAGTTTTAATATTAAAGGAAGGCTCAAGCCGTTCTAGAGGAAAGGAAGCACAACATACAAACATAATGGCTGCAAAAGTCGTAGCTGAAACAGTAAAAAGCGCCCTAGGTCCCAAGGGCATGGATAAAATGCTAGTTTCCAGTTTCGGCGACGTAACAATAACAAGCGATGGACGCACAATCCTAGATGAAATGGACATTCAACATCCAGCAGCCAAAATGATGGTTGAAGTCGCAAAAACACAAGACAATGAGGCAGGTGATGGGACAACAACAGCCGTCATAATATCTGGCGCATTATTGGGCAAAGCTGAGGAGTTAATCAGTAAAAATGTTCACCCAACTATAATAATCGATGGATATAAAAAAGCTTCAGAAAAAGCACTAGAAACATTTAAAAAAATAGCAATATCTGTAGATCCGAACTTTCAAGAATACCTGAAAAAAGCCGCAATGACATCGATGGCAAGCAAACTAGTGTCTGAACATAGGGAATATCTGGCTAACTTGTCTGTTAAAGCGGTTCTTCAAGTTGCGGAAAAAGAAGTTGGTAAGCGCAAAGCAGACATAGACGATATTAAAGTTGAAAAGAAACCAGGAAAATCCGTGAGAGAAACAAAACTGATCAACGGCATAGTTTTAGACAAAGAAGTTGTACATTCCGGAATGCCAAAACGCGTAGAAAACACCAAAATAGCCCTACTGGACAGCGCACTGGAAATTGAGAAAACAGAATTTGACGCAAAAATCAACATCGAAAGCCCAGAACAGATAGACGCATTCCTAAAACAAGAAGAGTCAATGCTTCGGGAGATGGTTGACAAGATAACAGCTACAGGTGCAAAAGTTGTCTTGTGCCAGAAAGGCTTAGACGACATGGTTCAACACTTCTTAAGTAGAAAAGGAATACTTGCAATTCGTAGAATTAAAAAGTCAGACATGGAGAAGCTTTCAAAAGCCACTGGTGGAAAAATCGTAACAAACTTGGACGACATAAACCCTACAGATTTAGGTTATGCGAGTCTTGTTGAGGAGCGAAAAATAGGCGATGACAAAATGACCTTTGTAGAAGGATGCAAGAATCCCCGAGCAGTCACGATATTGATAAGAGGTGGAACAGAACGCATAGTAGACGAAGCGGAACGTTCACTTCATGACGCCTTATGCGTTGTTAGAGACATAGTTGAAGAACCAAAAGTTCTAGCTGGAGGCGGGGCACCAGAACTTGAAGTATCACGAACACTCAAGAAATATGCAGAAACTCTTCCAGGAAGAGAACAACTCGCAGTAAAATGCTTTGCCGAAGCCCTCGAAATAGTTCCAGTAACATTAACAGAAAATGCTGGTTTAGATCCAATCGACATACTATCAGAGCTGAGGGCAAGACACGAAAAAGGCGAAACATGGGCTGGAATAGAGGTGCACTCAGGAAAAGTTCAAGACATGACTCAAGTAGGAGTGTATGAACCACTAGCTGTCAAGAAGCAAATAATCAAGTCAGCGACAGAGGCAGCATCCATGATACTCAAAATCGATGATGTAATCGCCGCTGGCAAAATGAAAGCTCCACCAATGCCTCCTGGAGGTCCCCCCGGTGGAATGGGTGGGATGGGCGGAATGGGTCCAGGCGCCGGAGCGTATTAAAACACGTCTCAAAAAGAGAAAAAAATTTTGATAGGGCCACTTAAGCTTACCCGCTTCGAGAAAGCTCGGATAGTAGGAGCTAGGGCTCTCCAAATTTCTATGGGGGCTCCTATACTCGTTGATGCCTCCGAAGGCATTTCAAGTCCAATAGACATAGGTTTGAAAGAACTTGAGCTAGGTGTGCTACCAATAACAATAAGGCGTACACTGCCGGATCATACTTACCAAGATATACCTATCACGTGGTTTCTTGAAGAAGAATGATTTTTTCTCTTATTTTTTTTTATTCCTGAGGTTTAAAGGCGGTTATTTTTAGGTTTGCTTTTGCCTTTTCAAGTGTTTTTTTGATTCTTTTCCAGTGGGCCCCTTGCCAGTAGATTTGCCCGCATTTTGGGCATTTCCAGAAGTCTTTATAGTATTTGAATGTGCTTTTCCTAACGTCATCTACAACTTTTTCTTTCGATATCGGTTTTACCCGGGTGTTACATTTTGGGCATCTTGATGTTGTCATGTCTATCTCAAGTTTGATTTTGAATCTTTTTGCGAGTTCCGCTAGTTTTTCCTCTTCTATTCTTCCCTTTAAGTAAA
>DAOVFL010000055.1 GCA_030672945.1 Candidatus Bathyarchaeota archaeon
TCGATTATCCTTCGCTCTCCCAGTTTTTCATCAGTTTTCATTGCATTTCTCCTATAGCACAGAAATATGTATCTATCGTCTTCAATGTTTATTACATGTAGACTCTTTTTAAAATGCACTATACTCTTTGAATGACAAACCTACCCTTAAACACATCGAGTTGGCACGCTAAATCTCATGATGCACATTAACATGAAAGCTCTAAGGCGAAAATTCTGCTGAATATTCAGAAGTTCGAGAAAGACGCCGATGAATCAATATGTCTTGAAGAGTCAAACCTAACCAGCAAAGAACTGAAGATTAGAGATCTGCCACCATGGAGGCGATGCTTCTAAGAGAGAAGTGTCAAGATCTTATTTTCACAGGATAGTTTTTTAAAGCTTGATTGAAAACCAGCCACTGTAACACATGCGGTATTGAAAATTTGGAAAATGGGTAAAAAAGGGTTAACATCACATTTCCTTTCCGAACATTTAAAATCTGTTAATTAATCAACATAGTAGGTGTGCCCCGGTGGCTCAGCCCGGTAGAGCGGCAGCCTCGTAAGCTGTTGGTCGCGGGTTCAAATCCCGCCCGGGGCTTTCCATTTTGATCAATCTTTTAGTCTACGTATGTTTCTCTGGTAGATAGATCATGCTATATAATTTTGTTAAGCTGCGCTCGCGCCAGAAGTTTTCGAATTACCGGCAAAAGCAGATGTCACTCTAGTTTTCTAAACTCACTTCAAAAGAAACCCCCATTTTAAATGAATGCTTAGACCATCAAAAAATGTTCCAGTCGGCTTCGGGAGAAGACGAAGATAAATCTCAAGCTTCTATCTGAGAATATTTTAAATCCGTCGTTCAAGCTTCTATTTTGTATGAAATGTTTAAGGGGCTGTCGGCTAGCTTGGTCTAGGCTCTGAGCCTCGGGCGCTCGGGACCCCGGTTCAAATCCGGGCGGCCCCATCATTTCTGCCGAGCTTCTAAGATTGTGAAAACTGATTGTGCACTTCTTTAAGCTTCAGTTTGTCATCTAAACATTTTTCTTTATCAGCGTTTATACCCTTGTTTCCTTCGGACTACCTGATTATTGGGTGAAAACTTGCTTCGGACATTCAGAAATGACTTAGGAATGCTTTCTAGATATAAACAGCTTTTTCCATTGTGCTTTGCAGTCTTTGTAAGCATGTTAGGTTTCGGTTTAGTCATGCCTCTTCTGCCATTATACGCAAGAAAATTTGGGGCTACTGGAATATAGTTGGGTTTGTTGACAGCTTCTTTTGCAGTAACCCGGGTAATCACAACTTTTCCTGGAGGATGGTTAGCTGAAAGTCGGGAGAAAAACACCTATTGTAATAGGTTTACTCACGTACTCCGTTGTTATGACGCTGTACGGATTTTTCAAGACGTTAACCAATTAATACTCTTAAGAGCTCTTCAATGTATGGCTTCAGGAATAGTTTGACCTGTCATAAGCACCATGGTTGCTGACAGCGCGCGCCGAACCGACAAAGGGACTCAAATAAGACATAAATTCCATTCATATCCTAACGAATTTTGGTTCAATTGATTAATTATCTTGATAATTTTTTGGTAATTGGGATTTTTTTACGTTAATAATTGTTTGTAGACTGGATGCCCTTTAAATCGAAGTTTTGCTTCTGATTTTACCACAGTTCCGCTTGGCAGCCTCATGCAAATTGAATCAACAATGGCTCCATCTGGAATAAAGCGTACACCATCTAAGAGCTCGCCCTTTGTAACACCGGAAGCTGCGAAAACCAGTTCGTTGCCCTTAGCTAACTCATCTTCTTTATATGCTCTGTCCACATCGACACCTTCCTTCCTCAGCCTATCCAGCCTGTCAGGATCATCCTTCTTGCCTTTCCACACCTTAGCAAGCATAGTGCCTCCTAAAGATTTCACGGCAGTTGCCGCAATAGTTGCTTCTGGTCCAGCACCCGCACCTACAAGAATGTCAACTCCTGAACCGGGAATGCATGTAACAACTGCCCCTGCAATGTCACCGTCAGGAATCAAAATTATTCTCACACCCAGTTTTCTAAGGCTTCTAAGGATATCAATATGTCTTTCACGCTCCAACATTATAACGGTGAAGTTCTGAAGACGCAAACCTTTGTTGTAAGCTGTGGTGCGCACAATTTCTTCTATGGACATGTCCAAAGAGATCTTACCAAGCGAATGGTGATCAGTTGCCACTTTGAGATAATAACCGTCGTCTGGAAGCACCTGAAAACAACCAGTAGGTGCGCAAGCGAGAGCTGCGATAGCGTCTTTTCTACCTTTAGAGGCTGCTGTCGTGCCGTCAACAGGATCTATGACAAACTCAACCTTAGGACCTTTTCCTGTGCCAACTTTTTCTCTCTGCGCAAATGATGGTGCGTTATCTTTAGGTCCTTCGCATGAAATAACTTCACCGTCAATGTCTGTTTGAGTTAACACTGCTCTTGAAAACTCGACTGCCTTCTCGTCTATTAAATCAGAATTTCCTTGACCAATATATAACGCAGCTCCAACGGCTGCAGCAGTAGTAATTCTAGTTAAAGAAGGAGCCAACGCTCTAAGAGAAACCAAGGTTCCATACTCCCCACACGTTAATAACATGGGTTACCCGTAAATCTTTTTCGGCTTTCCCAAAAGCCTTTGATTCAACTCTTCAATACCTAGCCCATACTGGTCGGTAAGAACTCGCATCGAATTCCTAACTTTTATACCGCCTTTCATAACAAGTTTGTCTTTGAACAAAAGGTCAGAATCTAGGTCTGCATATTGTATGTTTTTGACTGCTGCTGCCAAGTGTGTTCCGGCTGCTATGCCTATTTCCGATTCACCCATGCACCCAATCATGCATGGTACTCCTGCAGCCTCAGCAACATAAGCTATTTTCTTGCCTTTCAGTATTCCTCCACTTTTCATGAGCTTAATGTTTATGAGGTCTACTGCTTCCGCTTTAATCAAGCGTAATGCGTCTTCAGGTGAATGTACACTTTCATCAGCCATTATCAGTATCGGTGAGTTTTTCCTTACTTTAGCCAAACCTTTTAGGTTTTCTGCCGGAACTGGTTGCTCCGCAAATTGAATGTCAAACTTCTCTATCTTGTTAAGAACTTCTATGGCTTGTATGGGTGTCCACCCTTGATTCGCGTCAAGTCTCAATTTAACATCGTCGCCAACTGCTTCACGAACGAGCTTGATGCGTTCAACATCTTCGGTGGGATTAACTCCAACCTTCACTTTTAGGACTTTGAAACCTTTCTTGACAGCTTCGGATGCATCTTTTGCCATTTCTTTCGGAGATTTAATTCCTAGGGTGATGTCTGTTAGGACTTTTTTTCGGTAGCCACCCATCAGCATGAAAAGTGGTTTTCGAACAGTCTTTCCTAGAATATCATGTAACGCCAAGTCTATGGCTGCTTTTGCAGCCGGATTCTCTTCAACTATTGAATCCATAGATTCTACATTCTGCTCAATTCTCAAGGGGCACATACCAATAAGCTTGGGTGCAATCCTATCTAATACTTTGACAACTGTCTTGGGGTTTTCACCTGTCACTCTTTGCGACGGTGATGATTCACCCCAGCCAACTACTTCGTAGTCTGTCATTATCCTAACGACTATGTTATGGCTTTCAGTGCTTACTTCTGGAGCAATTCGAAAAGGTTCTTCATAATGTAAAGTAATAGAATAAACTTCAATTCGCTGGATTTCCAATTTTGGACACCAATACAAACGTTGTGTTTTCCATGGAAAAACTTTGCTATGATTCTTCGGTCGGCGTTCTTTTATGTTTTCTTAACCCTTTCAACTTAAGCTTTGCCGTCAAGATTTTCAGTTGCAAATAGTTGTGACATTGTGTATATGACGACTAGTGTAAGGCGGTGGTAGGACGCGCTAGCGATTTAGCCAATAAGGTGAAAGTTTAAGTATGTACCTGGGTCGTGATTAGTGTCGTGGTGCGTGAATGAGCTTTGCTGTCGATGCTAAGGAACTCGTGAAGGATTTTGGTGAAGTTAGAGCCCTCAATGGATTAAGTTTTCAAGTTAAGAAGGGCGAAATTTACGGTCTCATTGGTCCTAATGGCGCTGGAAAAACAACCGCGCTTAGAATTGTTTCAACATTGCTGAGGCCCACTTCAGGTTCTGTGAAAGTTCTTGGTTGTGATGTTGTAAATGAGGCTTCTGAAATCCGTAGGTTGATAAGCTATCTCCCTGAAGAAGCTGGAGCTTACAAAAATCTGTCGGGTTATGAATACTTGGAGTTTATGGTCAGGTTTACCGCTAAGAATAAAGAAACCGTCAAAGAAACCGTCGAGGTTGCAGCAAAGATTTCTGGGTTAGAAAAACGCCTAAAGGATAGGGTGAAGACCTATAGCAAGGGTATGAAAAGACGCCTTCTCGTTGCACGAGCACTTATGACCAAGCCTAAGCTTGCAGTTTTGGATGAACCAACCACTGGTTTGGATGTTCTTCACTCCGTTCATGTCAGGGGAATTGTAAAGCAATATGTGGAAAAACAAGGGGTTACAGTTCTTCTTTCAAGTCACAACATGCTTGAAGTGGAGCATCTGTGCGGTAAAGTGGCTCTCATAAATAAAGGCAAGGTAGTAGCTGAAGGTACTCCGGCAGAACTCAAAGACAGGTACGACTCGGCGAATCTTGAAGAAGTCTTTGCGAAGGTGGTTGGTTTTGCTTAAAGGTCTATTCAACATTATTGTGAAGGAAGTTAAGGAGCTAGTCAGAGACCCGAAAATCCTCTTGGGAATGATAATTGTCCCGCTAATAATGTTTCCACTAATGGGGTTCGCAGTTCAAACATCAATGGAGGCGGTGGAAGGAAGCATGGGAGGCATTTCAATGGCAGTAATGAACCTTGACAAAGGCCCTGTCGCTGAAACCCTCACAAGTTTCCTGAAAACACTGAACGTTACAATTGTTGAAATCAATGATCTGAATTTAACTGAAACAGTTAACTACGTTCAGCAATCAAACCTCACAGGGCTTTTAGTGATACCTTCTGGCTTCAGCAAAAACATTACGCAGGGCTTAAAGGCAGAAATGGATGTTTATGCAGTGTTTAGGGGCAAGGGCATAGCTGAGTCTACCAGTTCTTCAATGATGAGTGCTCTGTTAAGGTTATTCGAAGAAGGTCTTGTTGTTCAGAAAGTTGGCGAAGAATTTCCTGAGGACCCACAAACTGTCTTGAACCCTATAGAGATGTCTGAAAAATCAATAGTTAAAGGAAAAAGCGTTAACATCGATCCAAACATCCTTCTTGGGTTGATGATGTCGCAATCCATGGGCATGCCGATTGGTATAATGATGTTACTTATTTTTGCAATGCAACTTGCAGCCACGTCTGTTGCCTCGGAGAAGGAGGAAAAGACGTTGGAAACTTTGTTGACTTTACCTATCAACAGGTTCATAATTCTAGTTGGAAAATTGACAGGTTCCATTATTGTTGCAGTTGTAGGAGCGATAGCATACATTGTAGGCTTTAATTATTATATGAATTCTTTTATGGGGATTATGCCAGCTGAGATCGGTGTAGACCTTGAAACGATAGGGTTGGCGCCAACACCGATATCATACTCACTTCTTGGAGCCTCACTCTTCGTGTCGCTGCTTTCAGCGTTAGCGTTAGCAGTTTCAGTGTCTGTCTTCGCTGAAGATGTGAGGGGGGCCCAAGCCTTGGTGGGACCCCTATCCATGTTGTTGGTTTTTCCAATGATTTTTATGATGTTCACTGATATCTACTCCTTGCCATTCCCCTTGATGATTATTCTACTTGCAATACCATTTACGCATCCCATGCTGGCATCCCAGGTAGTCTTCACTGGTGATTACTTAACAGTTATCGCAGGCATCGTTTATGTGTCATTTTTCACAATTGCAGTGCTCTATATTGCAGCGAGGATATTTGGCACTGAGAAAATCTTGACAGCGAAAGTAAAATTTAGAAAGCTGAGGTTTAAGAAAAACAAACAACATCAAATTAAATAAGCAAACAAGGCTATTCTATTTTTCTTCCTCTCTCCAAAATGCTTCATTTTTGAGACCAAACCATTTTTTCATGCTTCCTTAAGGTGTCTGGGAGGAGGCCGAGCTGGTGCTGATATTGGATGGTGTCATTGCATTAGAATAAAAGGCGTGTGCACGAATTTTTTTTCAGTCTTAACCATGAAGCTCAAGTCATCTAGAGCGTCAATGCTGCCAAAAACCTTGACTATTGGTCGCTTCAATAGACAAACTCGATTCTGGAACACAAGACGCTTTGGCAACCGGTTCAGTTATTAGACTTCAGCTTATTCTCAAGATCTACGTCAACATTTTGCAGATTTATGGTGGGCCCGGCCGGACTTGAACCGGCGACCTTCGCCGCGTGAGGGCGACGTCCTAACCAACTAGACTACGGGCCCTCCATCCTTACTTCACCTTTAATTT
>DAOVFL010000057.1 GCA_030672945.1 Candidatus Bathyarchaeota archaeon
AGTAAACCGCAATCTACAATTACTAGAGAAGGAAGGAATCATCAAAACCAAATATTATGGACGCATGAAAATGATTGAACTAGAAATAAACAACCCAAAAACACAAGCACTCCTAAAAGCCCTACACCTACTTAACAGGCCAATCCTTTCTCAAGATCGAAACCAGCAGCAACACATTACTAGCAATTTCACGTATTAAGAGTAGTCAACGCATAGCGTATTCCGTAACTGTCCTGTTGCTATTAATGGTTAAGGCAAAACGTCATTATTTATTTTTTCAGTAATTTGGGCGTATTCGTTCGGCGCAAAGCAGTAGACTTTGTAATCTCGTTCGCCTACTAAAGGATCGATCAAAGTAAGACAAAATTAGGAAAGAAAATCGTAAGCGAGAGAAATGTATGGCAACCTTCGTTTTATGAAAGAATAGAAGCTCTCAATGTTTTATAGGCTGATAGTCGCTATTAGCGGTGGCGTTTCTATTGTAAGGTCTAGGGTATGACTTTCGAACAATCCAACAATCTGGTATATGTCGGGTGGAACTTTCCTGTACTCATAGAGAGGGTCTTGATCGAAGCCTCTGAATATTGGGTCGTATTCTTGATACCATGTAAGAGTACATGACTGGCTTAGTCCTGGAGGTAATGGCAAAGGTATAATTTGTGCCAAGTACGCAATGTTGGGCTTATAGACTCGAGAACCGTACCTATCGTACACTACGAAACTAAACCTGTCGTTACCGTATTTGAAAGGCAAAGTTTCGTTTCCAATGTTTTCCAGCAATAACGTCATATTCACAGTTTCACCAACCTTAAACGTTGTCCTGTTAAGTATGATCGTCAATTTTAAAGGAAACATTGACGCCTCTGCCATAACACCTCCTCCAACACCATTTTCCACAGTTCTAGTTAATGCTTTCAACCCACAAACACCTGTCAGACCAAGAACCACAAAAGCCAAACAAAGAACAACCATCCGCTTTGGAGACAGAATCACCCTACCCACTCTCTGCAAACAACAAAAGATAGAACCTATATTTTAATCATTTTCTTGAACACGCTGTTCTACTTTTTGAACAGTAGTTTTTGGCGGGAGAACCCTAAAGAATTGTATAGTCTCTATGATGTGAATTCCAAAGCCTAACAACGAAAACATAAGTGCCACATTTCTCACTGCCCCAGAAAGCACAAGCAACGAAAAAATAGCAAAAACTCCATATAAGAGAGTGTAAAAGAAGCTTTTTGGAATAATAAACTTTTTCACTACAAAGAAGAACTTTAATATTCCGAACCTGCGAGGTACAACATGATAAACACCATACTTGTCCTTATTGACAAGCTTTAGACTCTTCAACTTTTCCAAGTGATGAACAGCCAAGGCAGGACTAGAAAAACCAACCAGCTGAGCAGTATCCCTCGCAGAAACCTTCCTAACTCTCAACAGAACAAGATAAACCCTGAACGTATTGTACTCACCAGCAACCTTCCTCTCAAACTCAGACACAGCCAAAACCCCTTTCCAAATCTATCAACGATGTTTCTACCTTTCAAGGACTTCTTATCGTCTATTTCCCATATATCTCTATTCCGCGCGCTCACGTCAGGGGCAAAGGTAATCATTATCCATCTAATCCCATACAGCGCTGGATCTGCAGGAAGGTACGTGTCGTTAAATCTGTCTACCCAAGCTTCAATGTCAACCCACACAGGTATTACATCGTTTGGTTGAAGAGTTTTAAGCTTGTCTGTAAACTCTGAACTTAAACTAATTCCCTGTGCTTTGGGTAGCAGATTGTTAGAGGCATTGACGCTTAATTGTGAACTGAAAAGCGATACAAACAAAAGTAAAACGAATGTTCCTTTACCAACCTTCTTCAAATCTATATATCACTCCTTAAAGGTAATGAACGCCTCTTAATTCCAGAAGTATTTCTCCCGTTTCCTCGTCTATATAGTGCCAAAGCTGAGTGCTGGTAATCCCATAAGGCTTTAGGAATATGCCCCACACAATTTCCCATACTCCGTGGTCATCTGGAAGACTACCATAGCGCTCGATGTTTTGTTCTTTCATTGATTTGACGATTGTGACATTCAAATATTCAGCCTCGGCAAGAAAGTAGTCAGTTGCATTCTCTATATACTCCTGCATGGTCGGCGAACTCCTGCTAATCTCGATGGCTTCTTCTTTGGTTATAGTAGAACTAACCATTAAGGTCTGGCAAGACGTGAACAGAAGAATCCCGAGCAGCAAGAAGAATGTGACATGTTTGTCTGAGATTACCATCTTTCTTCCCACATTATGTCTACAGCCAATAATCTATAAAACTATGGATTAGAACAGTTGCTGTCTGAACGTTTTTCGTGACATACGTCTCTAGTCGGAAGATTTCTTAACATTCTTCAAAGCTATGACGCTTAGAAGGACGAAGCCTGCGTAGAGACTTAGACGTATCAGAGCGAGAATCCTCATTGTTAAAACGCCGGTTGGAACCCGATACGCTATCTGAAGTAAATCGGAAAATGCTAGAAGTGCAAAACCGCAGCTAAAATACAGAAACACCCTAATCTTCTTATTGTAGTATTCGCGGATGCCGTGAAAAAACAAAACGCAACTCGTCAGGAAATAAGCTACATCAATCCAGAAATACATGTTCTCTTATTCTCCTCCATTAGTTACTGCACTGTGTTATACCCAAAGCGTTTTTAAAGCTTTTTAACCCACAGCAGGATCACGTGCGGAAACAGAACACGGTTTTAATTCTGAGTATAAACAGGATTCATCCTGCATTAAAATTCTGTTTTCTGAAGAGTCTGAGGTATGCTCCAGCTACTTCACTTTTCTATGGACGTACTTGGATTTCTATCTTGTCCGTTTCAATTTTATCGATCTGTTGTTCGTAGGGCTTAACGAAAATCGGGCCGGGTCCTGTTTTGCCGAATACGAAGTAGGTTCCAGGTTGGACCTGTCTTGATGTGAAGGAAGGAAAGTTATCTATTTCCAGTTGATCCCATGTCAGAGTTCGACCATATGACTCCCCAGGGTCCAATATTACGCCAGTAAGGATTGCCGCAACTCCGTGTGTGCTGGAATAGGTGTATATTGTTTGAAAGGATTTAGATTCGATAAGAGTTAGGCTTTAATAGAGGACTTGAAGGAATAGAAATTGCAACGAATTAAACTCTACACTATTGACTTAACGAGAAGCAAGAGAAGAGGAGAATTTAAGTGTCCAAAATGTGGAATTGAGATATCTCCTGATGATGAAACAGAAGATGTCTACACAATTATGGAACCAGTTATGAAAGGAGACTATTTAGAAAAGATAATCTTACAATGTAACGGATGTGGAAGCCAGATTCACTTAGTTGGATTTCATGTTTTAAACAAAATAGCATGACGATTCAAAATCAGTTTCATCATTCTTTCTTCATCTCAACTATAGATAAAGCATACACACATCAATCTTTGTTTTTCTTTGATTTTTGTTTGTATAGAACAGCGATATATTCTTCAGTAGCTTTCTCCACGTCCCATTTAAAAGGTTCCCCAAATGTTGTATTTCACCAGTTGATTAGTCTTGTAAGCATAATTTTAACGAAAATCAAGAAAACTACTGCTGGGATGACACTGATTGATATGAAGTTTATGGGAAAAGGGAAAAAAACTAATAGGAATAGCTTAAGAAAAACTCGGCTGTCAGGAAAATGGGTATGATAATAGCCCAGAAAATTCCTAAGAAATAATCTGGAAAGAAATCTAGACTAATATTAGGCAGTTCAAGTATCAGCCTATAAATGAATGGCAATTTGCTCTTTTCTATCTTTTTATAATTGTTTTCACTCATTTTTAATACAGCATGAATTTGTTCCATAAATACATAAGCTTTAGCATGTAGCAATCTTAGCAACTAGTTTCATAACAATTAAACGATCCTAGAAGACTGCAATTAGCACATAGGAAACACACCTCATTAACTCTATTCCTGAATCTTTCATTCCATGCTTTTTACTAGTTGATCTGAGCTATTCTATCATCCCAAATATGGGATTTTCATGCCAAATTTCCTTATGTTAAAAGAATTGCTTGTCTCTTAATATCTTGCTGGACGAGACTCACAGTTATTGATAATTACAGAAGCTTTTCTCAGAATTGTTATTTGGCTCGCATTTGTGCATACTCTAAAACAATAACATACACCAATAACAATAGAAGATTTCTCTCAATCTCTCTTTCGGGAAGAGATAAGAACAAAACCGTTATTTCTATGATACTTAAAGAATACATGTATATACTGAAGCGAATAACCGCTACTAGGATTTAAGATCTGGAGGAATAGGCATTGCCTCGAAAATTTACGTATGCTGATGCTGGCGTTGATAGAGAATTGAGAGTTGAATCTAAAAAAGCATTAGGGATTTTGGAAAAAACATATAGATTTAGCCATTACGGCGAAGTGATTCAGCTTCCTTATGGAAACATTTTCCCTTTAGGAAGAAAACGCTATTTAGACTTGGTTATTGAAGGTATAGGCACAAAGGTGCTTGTTGCGCAATTAGCCGAAAAATACGACACTATAGGGATTGATGGTGTGGCAGTGGCTGTTAACGATGTCATAAGGTCTGGTGCAAAGCCTTTGGCGGTTGTAGACAATATTCATGCACATGTTTCAGACCCAGTTTTAGTTAAGCAATGGATGAAAGGTATAGTGGAAGGCGCAACTGAAGCGGAATGCATTGTGCCGAGCGGTGAAATCGGTGACGTCCCAGAACTGATAAAGGGTTTAGTGGAGGGCAAAGGTTTCGATATGGTTTTTGCATCAGTAGGTGAAGTTTCAAAGGAGAACATAATTTCTGGAAGAAACATAAAACCAGACGATGTGATTATAGGTTTAAGGAGTTCTGGAATCCACAGCAACGGCGTGTCGCTGGTGAGAAAAATCTTGTTCAAACAGTGGGGTGGCAAGTATGATACTCATGATGTTCCAGAAGGATTAGACAGAGAAATAATCTATGAAGTTCTGGAACCAACCAAAATATACGTTAAGCCAGTGCTTAGAGTTGCAAAGGAGGTTAGAGTGAAAGCAGCAGTACACATAACTGGAGACGGATACTTGAAATTCGACCGTTTAACGCAATTTTCTCAAGGCATCGGATTCGAATTCAACAATTTTAAACTGCAGCCGATTTTTGAGTTAATTCAGAAAACGGCTTCTGAACTAGGCGGCACCATAACGGATGAGGAGATGTTTAAGACCTTTAACGTGGGATGGGGATTCGCGTTAATAGTGGATAAAGCGGATAGAGACAAAGCCGTGGATGTTCTGGAGAAAACTGGAACGCAAGCAGAAGAAATAGGACATGTAACCGACACCGAAGGAATTAGAATTCTCTACAAAGACAAAAGAATAGTTCTAAAATAGTTGTTTGCCTCATTGCTGATAAAAGCGTTTAAATCCCCTGAAATTCAAACTTACGCTATGAGATATCAATTAAAAATTGAAGTTAGCTTGAAGCCGGGACACAGCGACCCGGAAGGTGAAACCACAGCACGTTTACTGAAGGAACTCGGCTACAAAGTTGAAACTGCGAGTGTTAGCAAAGTTTACAGTGTAGTTCTTGAAGCTGAATCTCGAAAAGAAGCTGAAATGAAAGCGGAAGGAATGTGTAAGAAGCTTTTGGCAAATCCAACCAAGGATAATTATTCATTTGTGATTGAGGAACAAAAATGACTGGGAGCCTCTACACACGCAGAAACACACCTTTCCAGCTTTTTGAGCTTAACATACTTGAGGTTGACGACCACAAGCTTTTAGAAATAAGCCAGGAAATGGGCATAGGCTTAAACTTGCAAGAGATGAAGGCTGTTCAAGAGTATTTTAGAAAGCGAAAACGTAATCCAACCGATGTTGAACTTCAAACTATTGGGCAAACGTGGTCTGAACACTGTTTTCACAAAACTTTCAAAGGTAAAATAAAATTTGATGGAGCAGAAATTGATAGCCTCTTCAAGACTTACATTGCAAAGGCTACTGAGGAAATCAATCCAAGCTGGTGCTTTTCCGTTTTTGAAGACAACGCAGGCATAATCCACTTTGACAAGGATCATGGAATAGCAATCAAAGTGGAAACGCATAATCATCCGTCAGCGATAGAGCCTTTCGGTGGTGCAGCCACAGGCGTGGGCGGTGTAATCCGTGACGTTTTAGGGGTTTGGGCAGACCCTATTGCATGCACG
>DAOVFL010000048.1 GCA_030672945.1 Candidatus Bathyarchaeota archaeon
TTGGTGCTCCGGCCGGGATTCGAACCCGGGTCCGCGGCTTTCTTCCACTGTTTTGTGTCGAGAGGCCGCAATACTTGACCGGACTATACTACCGGAGCTACAGTTAAAGGAAGGCTTATTTTCTGATTTAAACGTATTTCCTTTAACATCTAGGTCAACGTTATCGTCAACTAGGTCAACGTATTTCAAATTAACCTAGTAAATCTTTTTTCTTTTTAGTAATCAGTATTAGAACATAACCTGAATCTTGTCGCGTGCGCTGGGGAGGTATACAGAAGCTTA
Source organism: Candidatus Bathyarchaeota archaeon (assembly GCA_030672945.1). Taxonomy (GTDB): domain Archaea; phylum Thermoproteota; class Bathyarchaeia; order Bathyarchaeales; family Bathycorpusculaceae; genus SOJA01. The sequence goes on from DAOVFL010000048.1 coordinate 283, forward strand.
TCATTCTTTTTTTCGCAATCATCACCATAGAAATCATGAGACAAAGATTGATTTACTTAATTCATTTTTCAGGTATAATTGGTTTCTCAGTAGCTGGAATCGCTGGAGCAGTCGTCGGCTTAATAGTCGGAACAGTTTCTACTCTCTTTTACAAGTTCAAACTGCATGAAGATAACGTCTCAAAGAGATACTGGAATGATCTTTGGCAATAAAACATGCAAGTTCCAAGAAATTCTCAGTTTTTCTTTCTATACTACTACAATATCCGCAACCAACACGTTACGGTGACAGCTGACACGAACGCACATATCAAAGAAAAAATGGGGTGTGTTTTTAGTATTCTTCGCTTCCAGGTCCACCTGGAGGTCCCGCTGGTTCCTTTGGTCTTGTTGACGCTATTACATCGTCGATGCGTAGTATCATTGATGCTGATTCCGCGGCTGATTTCATTGCTTGTTCTTTAACGACCAGTGGTTCAATCACTCCGTTCTCTCTCATGTTCTCAACTTTGCCCGTGAAGACGTTTATTCCCATGTCTTTCCCATCTGTTTTTTCATGAGCAGCTTTTAATTCGACAATAATGTCTATTGATTCTAGTCCAGCGTTTTCAGCCAGGGTTTTTGGTATGACCTCAACTGCGTCGGCAAATGCTTCTATTGCTAGTTGTTCTCTTCCTCCGATTTTTGTGGAGTAGTTTCGCAGTTCCTTTGCTACTTCAACTTCTACTGCACCGCCGCCTGTAACTACCTTGTTGGTTTCTATCACGTCTGAAACAACTGACAAGGCATCGTTCATGGCTCTTTCTGCTTCATCTACCATTCTTTCCAGTCCAGCTCGGATAAGAATAGCAACTGAGCGAGGGTCTTCACATTTTTCGACGAAAATCATTTTGTCTTCACCTATTTTACGTTCTTCAACTATGCCTGCCTTACCCAAATCTTCGAGCCTCAAGTCAGCCAAGTCTGTAACCATTCTTCCTCCTGTAGCTCTTGCTAGCTTCTCCATATCTGATTGTTTCACTCTTCTAGCTGCAAGTATTCCCTCTTTTGCTAGAAGGTGCTGCACCATGTCGTCTAAGCCTTTCTGGCAGAAAAGCACACTTGCCCCTGTAGCCTTGATTTTTCCAACCATCTCTTTCAGCATTCGTGTTTCTTGATCTAGAAAAGCTTTCATTTGTGTTGGGTCTCGTATTCTTATTTCAGCGCTGATCTCCGTTTTTTCGATTTCTAATGGGCAGTCGAGTAGGACTATTTTTGCGTTTACCAATTTTTTAGGCATACCTGAGTGAACAGCTTCTTTGTCTATTATTAAACCTTTGATAAGTTGAGATTCAAAGAGGCTTTTTCCTTCCTTCTTTATGATCTGTATATTATCTATGTCTGCTACTTTTCTCTCTCCACGTTGCTCAACAATTTGTCTTACAGCGTTTATTGCTATCTCCGCGAAGTGTTCCTTTGCTGGACCTACTGCTTTGCTACTCATTGATGTTATTGCAACTTTCCTCAGTGTTTCTCGGTCTTCAATGTTTACTGGTACGGAAATGTTGTTTATGGTTCCCACTGCTTTTTGTACTGCCTTTCGGTAGCCGCTTACTATTACTGTTGGATGTATATTTTGTTCCAGAAGGGCTTCAGCCTTTTTCAAGAGTTCTCCTGCCAAGACGACGGCTGTTGTCGTTCCGTCACCCACCATATCGTCTTGTGTTTTTGCAATTTCAACCATCATTTTACCCGCTGGATGCTCTACGTCCATTTCGCCTAGAATCGCTGCCCCATCATTAGTTATTGTTATGTCCCCTAGACTATCTATGAGCATTTTATCCATGCCACGAGGTCCAAGCGTAGTCTTTAATACTTCGCCTATTACACGAGCTGCCATTATGTTGTTTCTTTGAGCTTCCTTTCCTCTGCTTCTTGTTGTACCTTCTTTAAGGACCAGGACCGGTTGTCCCGATGCGGTTGTTGTTAAGTAAGCCATACAATCTTCTCCATTGAATTTAAAATACTAATTCTGAATAAGCAGAAATGCACTGCAATATAAACTTTTATTTCTGTTGCAGACGATTTTCAGATGACTGCAAGCAAGGTTGCACACCATCTACTTATTTTTCCTATCGATCGGCACAGACAGGACATTCAACGTTTCTCTTTACCTCCACAGTTTCGAAAACCATTTCTTCTCCATTTGCAAAAAGCATCCGCCCGACAAGTGGCCTACCTAACCCGGTGACAAGTTTAACAGTTTCCATAACTTGTAATGAAGCGAATAAAGCTGGGGTGGCGCCTAACACTGGAATTTTTTCCGCTTCCGGCGGATCTTTCGGAAATATACATCGCAAGCAAGGTCCTTTACCAGGCATTATCGTGGTTATTTGTCCGTGTAGCACGGAGACGCCAGCGTGAATGAACGGTATGTTATGTGTTACGCAGTACTCGTTTATTATGAATCTTGTTTTCCAATTGTCCTGTCCATCGATAACTGTGTCAACATCTCCTATTACGTCATACACGTTGTCTTTAGTGATCTCTGCAGCAACCGCTTTTACTTCGATTTCAGAATTTAATAACTCAAGCTTCTCTTTAGCTACTTTTACCTTGAATCTTCCAACGTCCCTTTGCCAGCAAAGAACCTGTCGATTTAGATCATTTAGCTCGAATTTTTCATTATCTATGAGAATCATTTTTCCTATACCTGCAGCAGCGAGGTAAATTGATACAGGGCATCCTAATCCGCCGATGCCTGCTACAGCGACCTTTGTAGCTTTCAGCTGTTTCTGTCCATCTGTTCCCCAACCATGAATCAGCATTTGTCTGTCATACCGTTCCAGTTCGGATAATGATAAGCCCACCTGAAAACCTCCTAGATGTAACTTGGAGTCTTTCGCTTATAATTTATTTCTAAAATCAAAAATGCTTTTCTTATGTGTCAACACCCTTGAATCAGTTGCTTTCCAATCTGTGTCCTTCACCGTATTGGTATTGTCTCTTTTTGTTTTTCTCGAGTTTTTTGAGGAACATTTCGTCCATGTTTATTGTTGAGCAGGCTAATCGACTTGCGTCTAGAACATAGAAGATTACGTCAATAAGTTCTTCGCCTATTACTTCTTCACTTTTGCCTTTCTTCCAAGCGTCGCTTGCTTCACCTAATTCTATAAAAGCAAAAAGTAGTTTCTTAGGAACATCTTCTGGCTTATTGTAGAATCCCTTCTCCAAAACCAGCCTCTCGATCTCTTTCTTCATTTCCTCCAGATGCATATCCTTTCCCCCTCCATTTCTAAAGTGTATACTTTTATCTATTTGGACACGAGCAGTTAAGTTCTTAGTACACACAAATTAAGGTTGAAGAATTATGAAGTCAGGTTTAAAAGTCTACTCTGATGGCGCTTCTAGAGGTAATCCTGGCCCTTCTGCAATAGCCTTCATGATTCTAACTGAAAATGGAGAAATCTTGAAGGAACACTCTGAGTGTTTGGGAATAAGAACCAACAATCAAGCTGAGTATGAGGCTTTGATTTCAGCTCTAAAGTCTACTTTTAAACTGCCTAATCAGAAAGTGGTTTGCCATATGGACACTGAGCTTGTTGTGAAACATCTTAATGGAGAATACCAAGTTAGAAATCCTGATCTGAAGATTTTATGGTTGAAAGTGCAAGAGCTGAAGCAAGGTTTTCAGGAAATATCCTTTGTGCATGTTCCAAGGACAGACAGTTATATTCAAAAGGTTGATCGGTTAGCCAATCAGACTTTAGATAGTGCTGGCTACAAGAGATAAGAATAATCTGCTGGCGAGTTATTTTGAACTTGATAATCTTAAAGAAAATCAAGCATAACATGTATAGAAGTTTAAAGCAGTCGGGTAATAAGCAATGGAAGTTAAGATACGATACCTAACTCATGAGATTGCGAGATTTTTCGGTTCAACTGTGAAAGTGGAAACCATCCGTCTTTCCAGCGGTGCCAAATATGAAAACCTTTTGAGCATATTTAGGGAGAAGCTAAGGTTTAATGGAAAGGTGGATAAAAGATTGCTAGATACTTTCGTTTTTATCTGTGAAGGCAGAGTGCTTCTGAGTATTAGGAATGAATCTTTAGATTCGGATTGCGAAGTTTTGGTTGGGTATGCTGATACTGGTGGCTGAATTGTTGGGAAGGCTTAACTGTTGAGGGTGCCTGTGCGTTTTTTTGCTTCGTTACGGGAGTTAGTTGGAAAAAAAGTGGAATACGTAGAGTTTCAAGACAGTGAAGAGACCACAGTTGAGAAAGTGTTAGAGCGTTTGTCGGATATTTATGGGAAGGAGTTCGTCGAATACGTTTTTGATGAGGAAACTGGCGAGATTCAAAGCTTTTTACTGTTGCTTGTAAACGGTAGAAGCATAACTGTACTTGATGAATTGGAAACGAAACTAATAGACGGTGACATTTTAGCAATATTACCACCTGTTGGTGGTGGCTGACTTCTTATCGCGTGTCGAAGGTGTGGTTTTCATCCCTCACTGGAATTTATGCTTATTGAAGAGGAGTTACACTCGTTGAAGAAGCTTTCAGAATAGCGGACAAACAGAATCTGTTGATTATTTATTTCTAGCCTTATACATCTGAAGGTATCCTTCTGAGTATGGGAAGAAGCGTTCTTCGTAGATTTTACATGGGAATTCTGAGCAATCTCTCATACAGTAGCCTACTCCTTTTTCAACCACGCACTGAAGGATTAAACAAACATGTCCCAAGTTTCTCTTTTGCTCCTTCATCTTCTCTTTAACAACTTCCCCATCGCGCGCGCGGTTGTAATATGAAAGGGTATGAAAATCGTGGTTGTTGCCCTGGTAGAGGAAAAGCGGAGCTGTCTATTACCTTACAACTAAGAAGCCAAGCCTAGAGGATTCAGAATAAGCCAAAAAGGTTCTCACCACGCGGATTTTGCGCTAAAAAGGATACGATGTTTTCTTGTGAGACTAGACTATTTATAACCTTGTGCAAGCATGTGTTTTGAGAGGCACCTATTTTGAAAAAAGAGGTTTATCTCGTGACAAAAAAGGGAGTACGAGGGTTGTCAACGGAAACTAGCGTGGTTTAAAAGGCACAAAAGGGATATCTATTACAACGTTTTTGGGTTCTTTGCGGGAAGTCACACGTCCTATCACCAAGATGGGAAAATTTTCAGAACAAGTCCTGCTTTCAAGAAAGCTGAAAAAGTCGGGAAATATTTGCGGTTTGATGACTTCAAGGGATGGCATCAAATGGGGGCGAGTATGATATGGAAGAACTTGTTACTGAAAAGTCCTGTTCTAACGAAACGTGACGGAAAGAAAGCTGTAACATTGAAAGAGGTTGATTTGGAAGCATATCCTAGCGAGATCATAAACATTGTTGTTGAGTTTCTTGAACCTAGTAAGCTCGAACTTTTGAAATCTGAGGATGTTGTCCCGCCTCCAGATGCGACCGTATTTGTAATCGATTCTATAGAACCTTGGATCGTTTTGACAGCCTTGGGACATAAACACAATCTTTTGATAGAGCCCAAAGGGAGCATTATCACCGTTCATCATTTTAACACTAGATATTCAGTCAACCGTCGAGGAGCCCAAAATCAGTTCGAAGCTTATGGTTAACCGAGCAAGTCTTAATAGAGCGTGCTAGCTCTCAAGTTTGACTTGCTTGGTCTTCTTCCTGCTCTCGGAGTTGTCTCTCTACTTCCGCCTTGACTCTTTGATCTATGTATCTTTTTAAACGCTTTTTGCGGTCTACCCACCACATAGCGAAACCCGTCAATATGAAGATGTATCCAAGGTAACCCAACAACCCAGTGGGTAAAACAGTATCGGCTGGGTGACTTACAAAACCGACAAAACATAAGACCACACCCACAAAGAAGATGGCCTCGCCCCTCTCCATTTGCAATGAATCTCCATGATTAGATCGTCACTATGTGTTATATGTCTTGCCACTCAAACTGATTTAACCTTCCCTTTTTTCTTGCTCATTATAATGTAGCGTGCGCCAATTTTGAATCAATCTCTTCAAAACACCGTCTCTTAATAGAGATGCGCGCAAACATGTATTTAAATTCGGAACAACACATCAATTTACATGGTGTGGTATCCCGACGAAGAAATAGTTTTAGAAACCCATAGAATTATGATTGAAAAATATGGGGGTCGTCTTGGATTTGAACGTGGAATTGAAGCTTTCAAACATATTCTTGCAGATGTCAAAATCGCTAAAGGAATTTATCGGAAAGCGGCTATTCTTCTGAGAAGATTAGTAACAGATAGAATTTTTAAAGATGGTAATCATAGGACAGCACAAGCGGTTACAATGCTCTTTCTGGAAATGAACGATGTAAGCATGAAGGTTCAAGATTCAGAAAAAATAATTAGGTTTATTAAAGGCATCCTGTTCTATAGTGTTGACGAAATAGAAGCGTGGCTGAAAGATGGCAAACTCCCCCAAGAACCCTAGGGTCGTTCTACATAAAATTATCGAAGAGCATGACGAGGTTTTTCGCCGACTCAACAATGGTTCAAAGAAAATTAGGAAATAAGCGCGTTCTCCATCCTACGTGTTTAGATTCTTGTATGCATACCCTAAGGGTTTCTTCCATTTCTTCTTGAACTTTTTGAAGGCTTCCATGCCCTTTTCAAGAGACACCCTACCCATGCACACTCCTATATGCGTATTCCAAAGGTTTCCTCCATTTCTCCTTGAACTCTCTGAAAGCAGCCATG
>DAOVFL010000024.1 GCA_030672945.1 Candidatus Bathyarchaeota archaeon
CAACGGAGAAGACACTTACTACGCAACTAAATGGTTCTGGGACACAGGCATTGTATATCTGCAAACTGAAAACCTTGGAGTCACAGACATCATTCTGAAAATAACCTACACGACATGCCCATACAGCGTAAGCATAGTCGAACGCCTCGGAACAATCAGCGAAAAAACTCCACACGACTGCTAAGTCGCTAAAACCTTCCCTTTTTTATTTTCTCCTTTTTTTAGAAAGAATTCAGGTTAAAAAAGGAATAGTTTGCTTAACATTATCTACGCACATTGACTTCAACGAACTCGAGCACAATTCTACAAATGTTAACAAAACATAATGGTGCGAAGAACTTTTCTCTTGAATTCTTTTTTTGCTTTGTGTACACAACTTAGCGCGCCGCTGAATCCTTGGGATGGTAGGCGTAGCGGCTGCAAGCATTGAAATCGAAGTAGTTTGGGAAAAGGCTAAGAACTTGATCACGCCTCGATCAAGTATTTTTTTTACGCTTTCTAGTCCACCATACGTATGATATGCCAGTAGCAAGAATAATAAGAGTTGTTAAACTGATGGTCAATCCGATGTAAAACCATCTCTGAGGCTGAAACTCAATAGTCACAACCACTTTATCATCAGCATCTATCCAGAAACCATTTACTACGCCAAAAAGCCGCACAGACTCGACAGTTCGCCCATTGAATGAAGCAGTCCATGTTGGATCGTAAACGTCAGAGAAGCAAAGCATGAAAGGCTCATCAACATCAATTTCAACAACATACTTGGTTGGATCAATCTCCTTAACATTTAAGATTCTAGCCCGAACGGCATCTAAAGTTGGTTCATCCCAAAAGCCATAATTTCCATTTGACTTCAGCAACCACAAGACATCTAACTCTGCTCGAGTATTCCCTGATAAACTTGACACTTCAATTTCATGCTTCCCGGAACTCAAGCTCACAGGACCGAAAGGTGCCCAGCCAAAATCTTCCAAGTTAACCTCATGCTCATAGCTGATTCCATCAATCCTGAAAAGCATATTTCCCGAACCCCTAACCGCAAAACTGTAGTTGCCGCCGCAAACAAGCTCCACGCTTCTCGAAACCCTAGAACTAGAATTAAGCCTAACAACTGCTCCGTTGCTAGCCTCTCCACCATAACCACTAGAAACTGAAGCGTTTTCCGTAAGCATATCCGATTCGGCCTCAAACACATATAACAAATCCCTACTTTGAAGACTGCTCTCAAACCTCTGATTCATCTCCGACACTTTCTCCTCTGGTATAACAGCTATCAAATTCACAGCATTCAAACCCTCAATGTTTTCCACGGTTAAAACATGACTATCTGATGTTACGTTAAAAACGCCGACATCCCTCCACACAAACCCGTTAATTTGACTTCGTGTACTAACGTTTCCAACAAGCAAACCATCGAGATAAACGGCCACTTGTCCCCCGGCAGCATTCTCAAAAACTCTAACAAACAATTTAAAATCCTCAGTAGAAGCCAAATTAAATGAGAGGTCTAACTTGGCAGAAGGAGCCCATGTGAAAACAACTCCTCTATCATAATCGAAATCCCAGCATTCAACGCCAAACCGTTCAAGATAAGGATGAAAGGGCCCGCCTGACAAATCGGAAAGAGAAGCCTTAGACCAACATTCAGCTGGGTTGTGACGCCTAGAAAAATCGAAGGGAGCAATAACAAGGCTTTCATTAAGAAAGAAAGGCAAAAGGTCACTTAACAAGTCTCCACTTAAAACAAGCGTGTCAGAGTTTACACTGGCACTAGGAATCTTCTGATCTAGAAAAACAACAGAAAAGTCCGAGAAGTTCAAAGCCTTTAAAGCGTTCAGCGAAGCGAACTTATCAAACCCGCCGCCAACAGCCACAACCTTCCCACAAGTCTGGAAAACATTTTCAGACCATCCCTTATTCTCAAAAACAAAAACAGTGCCATCATGCTTAACAAGCTTCAAATTCTTCTGATGCTGGAGACTTTGAAAAAGACAGCTAGCATATCCCTCAGAAGCGGAATCGTTATGAAAAATTATGTAGCGAACATTTAAAGGATTAAGATAACTTGCAACACAATCGCTTCTGTTCTCCAACAAAACTCTACTGAAATAGTTAAAGTAGCCTCTGGAATACTTAGAGGCAAAGTCGAAGGTGGGTTTTGCTGAAGAATCCAGTTCAAAAGCGCCGGACAAATCTTTGTAAACCCAAGTGGCCCCATACTCTGCATAAGAAGGCAACCATAAAACCTGATAAGAAGCAGAATCATTTTCCAGCCAACTATTCACACGATAAATCTCAGACGGAATTTTCACAGGCTTGAAAGGACCATTAAAATAATTAACTGCAGAAGGAGTTACATAAACGAAAACCAGAGAAAAAAGCAGAAACATAAAAACTGTCAAGCTTAGTTTTCTGAACAATGTTCTTTTAACCCTGCCAATTAACCTCACGACTCCGAGGCAGGCAAAAGCGAAAAGTATAGAATACGCTAAGGAAAGCAGAAGGGTCCACTTATTAGGGTCTCTGAAAAGCCACCCAAAAGAAGCCAAGACCGGAGCGTCAAAACACAGCCATTCATAGAAGCCGGGCAACGGAATCCTCATTCCAGATGCAAGAAAAATAAGAACAACGCTCAAAAAAGAAAGATAGCTGACGACTTTGTTTTTTTTGTAAAGGATTAAAGCTAGAAAACAAACAACCGGAATGATGAAACTTGCAAAAACCCAAAGAACATTCAAAGGATAAGTTTCAAAAGAGTGGTTAACCTTAGGCCACCAATAAGCAACAAGTGTAAAAACGTTAAATAACTGACTGTTTCTACTGAGCGTGTGTATGCCATTCAAGTGAAGGATGTAATCAGGATAAAGCGAACTGGTAGAAAGCAAATAATCAGCTAAAGGCAGTATCCAGAAAGAATTAACCAAAACATAAAAGACTGTGAACAAAACAAGATTCTTAGTTTTAGGAAAGAACTGCGTACGATTTAACATCGAAAAATAAGCATACAAAGAAACGATCAGGAACGAAATAAAAAAAACACTATGGGGACTTGTGGAAGCAATGGAACAAAGCAAAACTAAAGCCGAAACCCGTTTCAGGTCAACATGATCTTTGTCAAAGAGTTGAATAGAAATTAGGAAGATTAAAGGAAGGAAAGAGTAGGTTACAAGAAGAAAAATATGATAGACTCTATCCATAACCCATGGGTTAAAAGCGTAAAAAAGCGAAGAAATTATGCAGCACAAAAAAACAGTTTTTTTATCTACACAACACTTGTTTAAAAAATATCTCGCTGTAACGTACATTGAAAATCCAGATATTACGAAAACACTCAGTATCATAAACTTGAAGAAAACCTCAACAGGAGCGTTTACAATGTAGAAGGGAAAATAGAACATTAGAAGATGGGGTAGTCTCATAGAACCAATATAGTTGAAGCTGTTTTTGTTAGACCATAATGGGTAGATGACTCTTAAGTACTGGCTTAATTCGAGGGTTGGAGTAAAATCGCCGAACAATATTGTTCCTTCGGCTATCAGGAATCTTGCGATGAGAAAGAAGGCCACGAGAATTACAGCTGCTAACGCAAGTAAGACATCTATGTTTTCTAAAAGAAAACCGTAGCGAGCGTTTTGTATTTTTGATCCCATTTTCGCATCGATCTCTTGCATGAAGATTTTCTGAAGCTTCTGAGCTATATGCCATTTGCATTTGTCATATAAGCTTTTAAATCCTTGAAAAAGAGAGTCGCGCTGCTTTAAAGTTGTATGCAGTCTAAAAGGAATCAGACACAATTCATTTCTTTCTGATGATTAGCCTAGACAAAATTCCATTCCTGCGACAAAAAACTTAGTTTTAACTCTATGCATTGGATAAATCTAGTTTGATGCCCAACCGTGCCTCGCACAAGAAAAGCTAAGGCACACACCAGATACAGATGTCTAAAGAGAAAATGAAAAGGTTAGAAAGAGAGTGGAAGCTTTGGAGATGTTAATTCGTTCGCATAGACATAATCTCACATATCAAAGTGAACAAACGTCCTGACAGACTATATCCCAAAAACAATCAGAGGTGCTTTCTCTTTAACCAAGAAGTATCTGATTGAAAAAATTTATCAGCTTGGAGAGATCTCCACCACCATTTATTCCGAATGTACCATTCCACAGTTTCTCTCAAAGCATCTTTGAGTACATGTTCGGGGCGCCAACCCAAATTTCTAATTTTTGAGGTGTCTAAGGAATATCTGCGGTCATGTCCAGGTCTATCTGGAACAAAGGATATTAAGGATTCAGGTTTTTTTAACGTTTGAAGGATAAACTTGACGATCTGTATGTTTTGGTATTCGTTTCCAGAGGCAATATTATAGATTTCACCGGGTTTTCCTTTCCATAAAGCTGTGTCGATTGCCTCGCAGTTATCCATTACGTAAAGCCAGTCCCTAACTTGCCGCCCATCTCCATATACTGGTAACCTTTTGTCTTGTAGCGCTCTAGCTATCATTTTTGGTATGAGTTTTTCTAGGTGCTGATAGGGTCCAAAGTTGTTTGAGCTTCTTGTTACGGTTATGGGTAAGTCATAGGTCTTGTAGAAAGCTAGAGCTATAAGGTCGCCAGCTGCTTTGCTTGCTGAATACGGACTTGATGGTTGTAGGCTGTCAATTTCCTTAAATGAACGTTTATCTGTGCTTCCGTAAACCTCGTCTGTTGATATCTGCACGAATTTTTCCACATTGCAGTTTTTGGCGTTTTCAAGGAGCGTGTAAGTGCCGTAGACGTCGGTTGTAATAAACGAGTCCGCTTCAAGTATGCTTCTGTCAACGTGAGTTTCAGCAGCGAAATTAATTACTGCATCAAAATCTTCTTTCATCACTTGTTGCACTTTCTTTCTATCGCGGATGTCACCTTTAATGAATTTATAGCGTGAATCATGAATGAAGTCACGAATATTTTCCATTCGCCCAGCATATGTAAGCAGGTCTAGATTTACCACTTTTATGTCGGGGTATTTTGCGAGTACGTAGCGTATGTAATTGCTGCCTATGAAGCCTGCTCCGCCTGTGACTAGTATTTTCACTTTTTCACCCGTGTTTCAGCCATGGGATAAGCTTCCAATCATAAGGAATTTTGTCTGTGTTAGGTGGTAACCGATGCTCGTCTGGTTCCTTGTAATTGTATAGTTCGGTGGGTACGTTCACGATTAAAGCGTATTGTTCACTTATTGCCTTGAATCCATGCCAAACTCTTTGTGGCACTTTCACCAGTAAAAGATTTTTTTCGCCTATGACAAATTCGTTTACTTCGTTTTTTGTTTTGGATTCATTTCTACCGTCGAATAAAACGAGTTTTATCATGCCTTTTACGCATGCTATGTTGTCTGTTTGTTTCTTGTGCATGTGCCAAGCCTTAACCACATGGGGATATGCTGCTGTTACGTATACTTGGCCGAATTTCTGGAAGTGTTCCCAGTCGCTTCTCAAAATTTCCATCAGCCAGCCTCTTTCGTCGGCTATCAGTCTTAACTGTTTGACCACAACACCATCTATCATTTCCGCTTCCTTCACAAAACTATTCTTGAGCTTTCCCCTACAATTAGTTTGTGTCCTTTCGGCCCTTTCATGTTTGTAGTTATTTCAGTGCTTGGGCCTATAAGACTATCAATCAATTTACCGTTAATTTCTATAAGGCAATCATCCATGACTATTGAGTTCTCTATTTCCCCTTTCTTCAGTTTTACATTATTGCCTATGGACGTATAAGGTCCCACATAGACACCACCGCCTATCATTGTATTCTTTCCGATCAGTGCTGGACCACGGATTAACGCCCCACGGTTTACGACTGAACCATCTCCGATGACAACCCGACCTTGTACACAATTTTTACCTTCAACAGTTCCCTCAATTTTTGGGTTCAAGTCGTCTAATATGAGTCTGTTCGCTTCTATTATGTCTTCCACGGTGCCCGTGTCTTTCCACCAACCCTCCACGAATTTATAGCCAACGTTATAGCCATTATCTATCAAGAGTTGAAGGGCTTCTGTTATTTCAAGTTCACCTCGCCATGAAGGTTTGAGCCGTCTTACCATCGTGAAGATTTTTGGTGTAAGAAAATATATGCCTGTTAGTGCATAATTGCTTGGCGGTTCCTTCGGTTTTTCCATTAATTTCACTAATTTATCGTTTTCGTTGAACTTGGCTACCCCAAATTGCTGGGGATTTTCGACTTGGCATAGAAGTATCATGGCATCGTAGTTTTGCTGTTGAAATTCTTTTACGAATTTGGAGATTCCTCCCTTTAGAAGATTATCGCCCAAATATACGACAAAAGGGCTGTCCTTAATGAAATTCTCAGCCAAGCCTACTGCTTGAGCTATTCCGGCTGGTCTATCCTGTTGGATATATGTGATGTCTACGCCTAACTCTTGGCCTTTTCCATAAAATTGTTTAACCTTCTCAGGTAGCACATCGCCGAGGATTATGGCTATGTCGCGTATTCCAGAGTTTCGTAGATCTTCTAAGACATATTGTGATATGGGCTTATTTGCTACTGGAATCAATTGCTTGGGTCCTGTGTGGGTCAGTGGTCTTAGTCTTGTTCCATGGCCACCATGCAAGATTATGCCTTTCATAGGTGTGCACTTTCCTTCATTCTTTTAAGTCCTTCATTTATATCAAGTGGCTTTATATCTAATAGTTTTTTTATTTTGTTTGTGTCTAATGATGAATCTTTAGGTCTTTTAGCTGTCCATGAAGTCATATTATTTGTTTTTATGGGTTTTATTAGGCTCTGATTTAGGTCAAAAGCTTCCGCGATTTGTTGGGCAAATTCGTATCTACTTATTCTCTGGTTTCCAGAAGCATGGTATAAGCCTTGAAGGTTTCTTTTCACGGTTTCGATGATGATTTCGGCTAGATTATCTGCCAATGTTGGTGTATTAAAATGGTCCTGTACTATGGATATTTTCTTCTTTTGTTTTAGGGAGTCAATCACCCATGTGGCGAAGTTTTGTTTCCAAGAATGCCAACCGTATAAGACGCTTGTCCTTAGTATTACATAGTTCTTGCATAGTTTTCTGACTTGGTTTTCTCCCTCCAGTTTGGTAATGCCGTAATAATTTATCGGGCTAGGCTTATCCTCTTCTGTGTACAGCCCTTTTTCTCCCTTGAAAACGTAGTCTGTGGATATGTAAACTATTTTTGCACTTATTTCACTACACGCCTTAGCTACATTTCTGGTTCCTTTGACGTTTGTTTTCCATGCCACTTCTCTTCGAGTTTCACATTTATCAACATTGGTTTCAGCTGCTGTGTGGATTGTTAAGTCCGGTTTGATATTTTTAAAGAGACTGAATGTTTCTTTTCGGCGTGTGATGTCTAATTTTAGAGAGTTAGGGTGAAGCCGTTTAGTATTGTGCAAAGGTATAACCTCATAATTTCCTTTGGCAGCTTTAACTATTCTACTACCCAGCAAACCACTTGCACCAGTAACAAGAATCCTCCCCACTTCACGTTCACCACTTATGTTTGTCTCCGTGCTTCTCGTAACCAAATCCTTTCGACCTATGTAAAAGCTTTTTCAGTACATACTACTTGCTCAACATCTTTTAAAATTTTGGAGAACTACTTGTTCTGAAGACGTATTACATGCTAAAACGTTTTGTGGCGAATTTGAGTAAAAGAGCCGTGAATATTATGGAAGACATAGGTCGCACACAATTTAACAACTCCTTCCATTACTCAGACGTTATCGACCGATACTGTTTAACCTCAAGCATCAAATTGTTGCTTCAAGGTTGTGATTAGCGTAGCTTAGTCAAGAGATAATGTTCGTCGAGGAGAAACAGGTTTGTTAGTTGGAGTTGGAAGTGTTGAGGCTTTGGCTCATGTGTAATTAGGATTATAAATGATGAGTGGTTAAGTTCAGTTTGAGGAAGAATGCTTTGCATTATGTAGATGCGTTTAGTTGGAGCAAGAATGCTCATGGACTTTTAGAAGTACTGCAATGTGTGTGGCGAGGTGACAAGGAGGCCAGGCTGTCTCGGTTCTGTTTAACTCTAAATGTATTTGGCACTTTTTTGATTTTTAGACTTTTGGATTTGGGTGACGACTATGAATGATGCACCATCCGTCTTCGTAATTGTATTGAACTACAATGGAAGAAAATATTTGAAAGATTGTCTCTCTTCACTTGTCTCGCAAACATACGAAAATTATAGCGTCATAGTTTGCGATAATGCCTCTACTGACGATTCAATTGAGTATGTAAAACGCAATTTTCCATCGACTATAATTATTCAAAACAAAGAGAACTTGGGCTTCGCAAAGGGAAACAACGTAGCCATCAAATTTGCCTTAAAACAGGGAGCAGATTATGTTTTCTTGCTCAACAACGACACTATCTCAAAGAAAGATTTGATTGAGAGACTCATCAAGGTAGCAAAAACTAACAATAATATCGGAATTGTGGGACCCAAGATACTAGATATTAGAAACACGAGTTTCGTTCAGGAAATTGGATGGACATGCGACATATTTGGCTTTCCAATTGCAATACGAGAGGAAGAAAGTGGTAAACAAACTATTTCCGAGGTCTTCTATGTTTCGGGATGTGCTATGCTGATTAAGAAAGAAGTATTAAACAAAGTTGGGCTTTTTGATGAAGAATATTTTATGTTTGCTGAAGATTTGGACTTATGTTGGCGTGCACAACTAGCAGGATATTTGGTTTTCGTAGATAGAGCCGCAAGGGTATACCATGCAAGTGGAGGCAGCATCACAGGAGGAATAATTAGTGCGCGTGTGATTAAGGAGCGAAGTTATACCACTAACGATAGACGAATTTTCTTGCGTGAAAAGAATACACTGCGAACATTGATTAAGAATTATGGTAGAGGCAACTTGATAAAAATCATTCCTTTTTACTTAGTACTATTATTGATGGAATGCGTTGTGTGGATATTTTTTCTAAAGCCCAACGTCTGTATATGCCTATTAAAAGCAGTCGGATGGAACATAAAAGTCCTGCCAGACACCATTCGACATAGACAAAGAGTGCAAAGGCTGAGAAATGTTGCGGATCGACATGTCATGAGAAAAATAGCGCATGGGCAATGTGGAAAATTACAGGTTTTCAGACTTGTCGGAATCCCTTATATCTTAAGGGCTTCCAATTAACCATCCTTACGGGGAAATAATTTGAAAGATGACATAAGTCAATTGGATAAGAACTATTTTGGATCTGTAGAATCAAAATACAAAAGATATAAAGATATGAAGAAGATGCAGAGGATATATTTTCCAAAGTCGGTTTTAAAGGAGAAAATCAAACCCAAATCTAAAGTTGTTGATATAGGTTGCGCGTTTGGTTTTTTTCTGAAGCTATGTGATGAGTACAATCTCGAAACATATGGCTTGGATATTTCGGATTACGAAATAAGAAAAGCGAAAAAAATAACAAAAGCAAAGCTATATCTAAGAGACATCAATGATGGGCTTGATATTTTCTCCGATGAATATTTCGATTTAGTTACCATGTTCGACATAATTGAGCACGTCAAAAGTCCTTGCGACCTTTTGACGGAAGTTCATCAGGTACTTAAACGTGGAGCCAAGATGGTGATTACAACTCCAAATGTTAACGCAATCGCAAAGTTTTTAAAAGGGAAACAATGGGTAGGCTTCAGTGATCCAAGTCATCTCTATCTATTTACAACGGATTCTCTAAAATTCTTGGTTGAGAAAAACGGATTCCTAGTTACAAAGCTGGAAACAATTTTTCGTCCCTTCCCCAAGTTCTTGCAAAAGGTTTTAAATAGAACTGGAAAAGATGGAGAAATATGGCTAGTCGGAAGGAAGATTTGAAAGGGGAACATCGATGAAGAAAATCGAAATATTGTTCCTATTTTTAATAGGGTTAGTTCC
>DAOVFL010000096.1 GCA_030672945.1 Candidatus Bathyarchaeota archaeon
TCAATTTCCTTTCCAATGTAATAACCTACACCGCCAAAGCGAACATGTCCAAACTCGTCTACGCTTTCGCCATAAATTATTTCCGCTTTATCTTTTGGTTTTGCTCCTTCAGCAACAACAATTATGCTGAAGTTTCTGCCTCTTTCTTGTCTGCGCTTAATATATTTACAGACATCATTCAGGTCGAAAGGCTTTTCAGGAATTAGTATGGCGTCTGCTCCTCCAGCAAGTCCGGCTTCCAGTGCTATCCACCCTGTGTATCTACCCATGACCTCAAGTATGATGACTCTGTGGTGGGCTTCTGCTGTTGTGTGAAGCCTGTCAAGGGCTTCTGTTGCAATAGCAACTGCTGTGTGGAATCCAAACGTGTAGTCCGTGCCAGCTAAGTCATTATCAATTGTTTTGGGAACGCCAACACATTTGAGTCCAAGTTCGCTCATCTTGTGGGCTACGCCTAACGTGTCTTCTCCACCAATAACAACAACAGCATTTATACCCGCTTTTTCAGCGTTCTTCAGTATTTCCTCTGCTCCTTTTTCATGTTTGAAGGGGTTTGTTCTTGAGGTTCCTAAAATAGATCCTCCGCGGGGAAGAATTCCAGATGCAGCCTTCAAATCTAATGGTGTAAATATGCCTTCAAGAAGACCACGCCACCCGTCTCTTATGCCAACAACATCATAGCCATAATGTAGGATTCCCTTTCTGACAACCGCTCGGATTACAGCGTTAATTCCAGGAGCATCTCCTCCTCCGCTTAGTACTCCAACTTTCGTTTTTCTTTTCTCCTTTAGAGGAATTTTCCGGAGCTTCCGAATAAACGCATTTTACTCTTGACAACCTCTTTCATGGCTTCTTTTGCTGATCCCAAAATCTTCCTCGGATCAAACACTTTAGGTGATTTAACGAAAAACTCGCGGATGGAAGCGGTGAAAGCGAGTCGTAGGTCCGTGTCGATGTTTATTTTCGTTATTCCTAGGGAAACAGCCTTTCTTATGTGCTCTTCGGGAATACCTTTCGCTCCGGCTAAATCGGCTCCGTACTTGACGGCTTTTTCAACAATCCATGGTGGAACACTTGAAGCACCATGTAAAACAAGTAGTGTATTAATTCTTTCACGGATGAGTTTCAACCTTTTGAAATCAAGCTTGGGTTCGCTTTTGAATTTGTATGCTCCGTGTGAGGTACCTATTGCAACCGCAAGGGCATCAACATCAGTACGCTTGATAAACTCTTTAGCTGCGTCAGGATCGGTCAAGATCGCTTCTTTCTCCTTAACAGTTGATTCTTCTACACCAGCAAGCCTTCCAAGTTCTGCTTCAACTGAAACACCTCTCGGATGGGCTAAATCAACTACACGTTTCGTTAATGCAACGTTTTCTTCAAACTTCAAGTGAGAGCCATCGATCATAACTGACGTGAAACCAGCGTCTATACATTCTGAAACGGTATCCAAGTCTTTGCCATGATCAAGGTGTAGAGACATGGGCAAAGGAGTTGATTCGGCAGCTACTTTCACCATTTTTCCAATATAAGCTAGATCAGCATACTTGATGGAGCTCGGTGTAACAGCGATTATTACAGGTGATTTTTCTTCGATGGCAGCTTCGACGACAGCTAGCAAGCTTTCCAGATTGTTGATGTTGAAAGCTCCAACAGCGTAAGCCTTCTGCAATGCTGGTAACATTAAATCCTTATTTGTGACGAACATTGATATTCACTGGTAATTGTTAGTAATTGGTATTTATGGCTTTTATGAATAGTTAAAAGCTTTTATGTAATGTGAATATGAACTTGGAATATTGAAGTGAGATCAAGCGGAACTTAATTTTATATATATTTTCTTCTACAACGTGATGTAGGTGACCTTAAATGAGAGGAAGATACGCGTTTGTCATCATGATTAAAGAGAAATGGTGGAACGAGTTTCGCAGACTAGACAGATCAGGCAAAACCAATCACGCATACGTGCAAAGAGGATTTGGACCTCCTAAAGACGGTAGGCTGATTTTTTTCTATGTTGTTAAACCAGTAGGTGAGATTCAAGGATATGCAGAATTTCGAGAGCGTAAAGTCGGAGGAATAGATACAATGTGGAAAGAATACGGACGTGAATCCTGTCTTCAATCTGCTGATCAATACTATGATCTTCTGAAGGGAACCAGTAGAGTATCGTTCATCCGGTTTACAGACTTGCATGAAGCAGCGAATCCGATACTATCAAACGACATATTGACAACCTTAGGGGTTGATAGGCTTCCTAGACGGGGATTCTACATAAGTAAAGAAGTCGCAGATATGCTGATCAAAATGATGAAGTAAACTTGAACCCACATTCTCACTGATCAATCTTTCATGTCAACCATGAATTCTCTTCACCATAAGGGCGGGTGTTCTTATAATGAATTGGCCAATTCCTCCACTTTCTGTTTTATCTGCTTGAATATCTTTTCAGAGTATTCCAGCGGTAGGAAATATGGATCGTCAATGTTCCACACAACAATTTTGTCTGCACATTCTGGACACTTTCTTAAGATGGCATCTTTGTGTCTCGGTTTCATAGCCACGATAAGATCGTATTCGTCAAGCTGTTTGGTATTCAAGCCGTCAGGAACCTTTTTGAGGTATTGTTCTGCGTCTTCTTGTGCTAGGTATTTCTTTGCTTCTCCTGAAATTGGGATTGCTGGATCTGTTCCTGCCGAATCTACCTTTATATCAGGCCCAAGTTTCCTCAATAATGCCTCAGCTACGGGACTTCGATAAGCATTTCCTGAACACACAAACAACACTTTCATACAGATCACATAAGGGTTTAAGTTTCCACATTATAAACTAATCAAGATTCAAAATTCTAAATTTCTCTTTAGTTAGAAAATTATCGCGTGCACTACCCCTAAACAGAATTAACTAGTTAGCATCTCAATTAAACCCCCTTTCATATTACGTTACCCTTGGACGGGGATGTCTAGCGTACATTTTAATCTCTAACTATTTATTAACCATAAACTGAGAAATAAGCAGGCTTCCACGCCTAAGAATTTACGGACTGAATGGCTGATGAGGGAAATAGAACTGGCAAGTTGGAAAGATGTTCCAAGGCGACTGGAAAGTTTAAAGAAGACCATCGAAATCATCTACGGGGTCAAACTCAAAGTCGATTTTAAGCTAGTTCCAGTTGGTCAACTTCATCCCACTGAAACTTTCTTGGAGAAAGACAAACTTGCCCTCGTCTTTATGAAGGTTATGACAGAAGACTATCGCGTACCTATTATAGCAGTAAAACGTGATGAGGACTTCTTTGTTCTTGATGGTCACCACCGTTCATATATTTCAAAGAAACTGAAGAAGAAAACTGTAAAGACTTATGTGTTAAATTTTCCTAGGAACAAGAGTTATCGGGCACTACCGAAGCGTTTACTTGAAGATCTTCCAATTAAGGATGTAGGCGCCATAGATAATTCGATACTGAAAACGTGGGGGCAAATACTGACCATCTTAAAATACTATGAATCTCTATATGACATCTACTTCTATCTAAGAGCAGAGCAAACATGGCTGAAAAATCTCGTTCCAACTCAATCTCAAATAAGAAGAAAACAGATTGATGCGATAAAGGAATTGTTAGTACCAATATTGTGCATTGAATACCATGGTAGGCTTTACATTCTAGATGGGCACGCAAGATCTCTTCGCGCTAAACAATTAGGATCAGATTCTGTACAGGCAGTAATTCTTTCACCAGAAGTAACGATAGACTTCGGAATCGTCAAAACCGTCAAAGAAATGAACATTAGAAGCCTAGAGGACATCCAGATAGTGGATTAATCGTAAGCTCATTTGAGCATTTCACATATATGTTAACAAAGCAGAGCCTTTACGCGCACAGTTTTTTCCCGCGAAATTTCATTTGTTGTTTCCATATTATAATTAAGTATCAGATTTAATAGATTTCGCGCGTGACGACGTTACCAGTCTGTGAAACACTTATTGAATCATGAAAAAAGGTAGGGGGGAGGGGGGTCAAACGAGTGTTCTTTGTCTTCAAGACATTTGTGAGATTTAGTGCACGCCTTGAATATGTAATATTTTAACATTGACTATTCTGAGCGTTAATAGCTAGTGGAACCTTTTAAAGCTAGATATTCCAAATTGTTCTTTGGTGTAAAAATTGGTGTTGCCTGCTAGAATCTTCGAGA
>DAOVFL010000090.1 GCA_030672945.1 Candidatus Bathyarchaeota archaeon
AAGTCCCGCTCTTGCCACTCATGAATTCACTGCCTGTTCCAGAAGCCAGCAACACGCTTCCATCTCCTGGCCATTTGTCCTTGTAGTAGATTAGACTGTATTGCTTCTCTGCATCCAATCCGTATCCTGTAAAGGTAAAGCCTGTGCCGTAGGTGAATTCGCCGTACTTATTATCGCTAATAACTTCCCAAGTTTTAGGGTTCTTGTTCTCTAAGACAAGCGTCTCTACTGCAGGACCGTCACCGCCAACTTGTTCAGCGTAGATTTCAATGTCGAACTTCATCGTGTCGCCCTGAGCCCAGTTGGTAACCTCCAGTTCCGCTGCGTCCTTCCAACTTGACAAGTGGTAACTTTGCTTTACAGTCATTTGGCCTTCAGCTGGTATCTGACCGAGATAGATCCAGAAGCCGTCTATGTTGTCAACCCTTATCTGCTTCGAAGGATCAACAATGTATTTTCCGTACACGTAGAGGTCGTAGATGATGTAAGGCGGAAGCCAACATCTCTCAACACCCCCTTGTTCCTCATTCTCTGGTTCAGTTAGTATGCCGCCGCCGCATCCAGTGACCACTATGCGCTTCCACACTTCGACAGGGTTGCCCCCAACGTTCTTGATCACAAACGTTATCCATTTAGTGTCGCAGGGCTTCATATCTTCTAACTTTGCACCCGCGCTCCATTCATATCCGGTTCCAGTTACTTCAATGTCTATTGTTCCTGCCGTGAAAACGTTTCCTGTGCTCTTTTCTGTGTCGCTGAAGAACGAGTATGTTCCCCATCCTAGACCGAAAGCCAACAATCCAATCATAAATACACTTGCCAATATCTTCTTGTTTATCTCCATTTTATCACTCTCCTTTTCTCCTCTTTTGGTTTTTAGACGGGATTAAGTTGCCATAAGCAACTCCATACCCGCTGATGGTTCCTTTCTGCCCTTCAATTAGGGCTAGGCGTTTCCTGCCTCCAAAGGATTCACCCTTGGCTTTCCCACAAACTACAAATTACCGATTCCCGCTTTTCTTCTCCTTTCTATTGGAAGTGTAGGTATCTTCCGTTACCGAATATAACTTTTGTGAAACGCTCTTCTAGAATTAAACATACATTACGTTTTTAAGGGAAAACATCATAATGAAGCGAAGTGAAAAACTACATGTCCGAAATTTACAGCAACGTCGTAAAAAGCTTCGCATACTTAAGCACAATCCTTGAACTCTCAAAAGGAAAAAAAATAACAGGCTACGACATCGTCGCACACGTCAGCAATTTCGGGCTTACGGTAAGCGCTGGCACCGTTTATCATCAGCTTCAATTGTTAGAGAAAGCTGGAATCATCAAAGGAACCCGCCTACGCACCCACGCTAACAAAACCGTTTACGAAATGACCGAAAAGGGCAAACAAGTTTTCGAGGAGTTCAAGAAGAAATGGATGAAACCCTTAGAGTATGCATGCAAGAATATGAACACGTAGGACGCAACAGACAAAACCACGATTCTAAGCCTCTTAGCAGCTCTCATCAATTAAATAAAAGCGCGCGAGAAAATTATAATACTTCAGAAAAATAATAAGTTAGATGTGAGAAAATGATTGATCGAAAAACGAGCTACGGCTTAGCTATATTATCCGGAATTCTGCTTCTGTTTAGTTTTCCACCTTTCAATCTTGGGGGTTTTTTAGCATGGTTTGCCCTTGTACCTTTGACTATTGCTGTTGATAAAGAGTCAGAAACAAAAAGAATATCCAGATTGTCTAGGATTGCTGGGCTGGGATGTGTTCTCGTATTTATCTGGCTGGCTTGGTGGGTCTCCGCGTTTCTATCATGGATAGGATTTATTGCTGGTCTTCTCTTCGGTATAGCGTTGGCTTGTGATTTGCTTACTGCTTATATCAAGGATTATTGGAAAACAGAAAAACTTGCCTCTAAAAACTTGTCTTACCTGTCCTCTCCCTCACAAATATTCATTATTCCTTTGGTCGCGACTGCCACTGAATTCTTGCTCATGAATATTCCGGGAGTGATGAGAATTGGACAAATAGCTGGTTTCTTTTCAATAGCTAAAACCCAGTGGGCTAATCCAGCAATCATGCATTTAGCTTCATTTACTGGAATGTACGGAGTAACCTTCCTTGTTCTACTGGTTAACTGTGCCATCGCTTACGGGATAATCCACTATAAAGAAACTAAAAAGATCTTCAAGCCAACTGTTATCGTATTATGTTTGTTTGCGATAATTTTCGCATATGGGCTGATCGATGTCCCAAGCCAGAAAGAAGGAGATGTAACGGTCGCCGTTATTCAATCCCCTCTGTTGGAAGGAGAAGACATCAATGATCTTTATCTGAGCCTAAGCAAGGAATCATTAAAATACCAGCCCCGGATAGTTGTGTGGCCTTTTTTCCAGTACGATGGACTCGCTCTTCCTGAAAACTTTACTCAAGAACACGATGTTTATCTCGCGCCAGGACCTGGAGTCATCTCTCCGGATGGAAACATAAGCGGGGATAATCTTGGTTATCACATGATAACCCTTTTTACAAACATCGCAGACAGAGATGTGAAGGGACTGTTTTTTCCTGAAGTTCATAGTTTAGATACTGATCTGGGGAAGTTTGCATTTGCAACCTGCATTGAATCTGGTTCTACTCTGCCTACGAGAGAAAGGGTGAATGATGGTGCACAATTCCTCATTGTTCCTACAGGAGCGCCAAATACCTATGTCTTTTCTTGGGCGCTTGGAACCAATGCTATTTATAGAGCTGTTGAACACAAGGTGTTTGCTGTTGAGGTTATAGCAGACCACGATTCATCTATGATAATTGATCCTTATGGCAGAATAATTAAAGATGCTGCTCCAGAGCCAGAGATAGTTGTTGGAAAAATATCCTTCACTGACGACAGAACATTTTATACAAAATATGGAGATGGTTTTGGCTGGACTATTGTTGGCTTGGCAGTATTTTTGATGATTTACAATTCCCATCTGAAAAGAAAAAGTCCATTTAAATACTGCAAAAAATGTAGGGCCAAAATAGAAAAAGATGCAAAGACATGCCCTAAGTGTGGAACAGAACAACGACCTCTGTGGAAGAGATTTCTCTTTTAATAACGTTACGAGAATTAATGAAAGTGGTAAGGCGATGCGCGCTCTAATTCTGATTAGTTCTTTTGGTTCCGTTATAACTTTTCCACAGTTCTCACACCTTTCAGTTTTCAAGGGCTTGTACATTGGAATCAAAACTTTGACGTTAGGCTCAGGAGAAGGCTGCGGAACAAAAATTTTGTCCACTTCAAAACGATTCCAACAATCACAATGGAGGCATTTCATTCTAAGCTTAGTCATCTTTCCCTCGGGCTCTTAGGCTTAACGGGAGCTGCTATCTTTCTTATATGTCACTAGGCTTCAGATTTCCCTTGATTCAGCTTCATCTCGTTCTGTATAAGCAGAGGAAGAAGGCTTCTCAGCAATAGGCTGTACAGGGGAATCATTAGAATTTGTGGAATTTTCCTATTTGCTCTGGGAATAATGTTCTTTGCCGATGGAATAACCATTATACTTCCCTCTTCTTTGATTAGTCTTCAAAGAAAACGAAAATACGTAGAAAGCAATCAAAAAGAGTAGTTATTCTACAACCGACAGCTTCGAAGGAAGAAACCTTATTTATTATTAAAAAGCTAAGTGTTTCGCATGAGAATGTTCGTTCTTGACTCTGACGGGTTAATTAAGCTTGTCAAGTCTTCCATCGTGGAGCACTTGCTCAGGCGTTTTTCATGCTTCATTTCCAGCGAGGTCTACGAAGAGGTTGTCACTAAAGGTGAAGTAAGGCTTTACGAGGATGCTTTTACGGTTGAAGCGCTTGTTAAAAAGAACTTGTTGAAAGTTAGGAGGGCTGAGGAAAGTGAAAGAGCTAAAGCCGTTTTAAGGGGGAAGGAAGAGCTGGGGTTGGGTGAGAAAACAACACTTCATCTGTTTTTCAGTTTAAAAGCTGAAGCAACGATCTCAGATGATAAAGCTTTCCTCAAGGTTTTAAAGGAAAACAATATACCGTTTATCATACCTTCAGAAATTATCGCAAGGTTTGTTAAGATGAAGGTGATAGGTAAGGAAGAAGGATTAAGAAGTTTAAATATGTTAAAACCTTATGTTAACAAGGAGAACTACTTGGCAGCTAAGAGGGCGATCGAAGGTGGAAGTTAATCTAAAGATACCGAAAGGCATGAGATACGTGGTGGAAACTTTAGCTAAGGAGGAATACATAGATGAGAAGACTGCTCTATGAAGGGATAAAACCCTACGTTCTAAAACTCTACGCTAAAGGAAAAATCTCGCTCTCAAAAACCGCCGAGATACTCGACCTATCAGTCCATGACGTTCTAAGTCTAACGAAAACCTATGAGTTAGAGACGGGTTCAACAGCAGAACAAGCAAAAGAAAGCAGAAAGCACGCAAGAAAGCTCATAAAATAATCTTAAACCGTCACATGAGCGAGTTTTAAAGGGCTATCCAAACTTATATT
>DAOVFL010000046.1 GCA_030672945.1 Candidatus Bathyarchaeota archaeon
GAGAGACAAGATGCTGGAGGCTCTGGAGACCTACTTCCCAGAAGGATGCAAGTGGACAACGCCCATAGGCGGGCTATTTATATTCGCTTGGCTTCCTGAAAAAGTGAACACCAAAGAACTCATCAAAGACTGCATCAAGAAGCATAAGATTGCCTACGTTCCAGGCCAGTCATTCTTCGTGGATGGAAGTGGAACAAACACGATGAGGCTGAACTTTAGCTATCCAGCGATGGATGAAATAGAGGAAGGCATCAAAAGGCTAGGACAAGCAATCAAAGAAAGGCTATAAGTAATACACGCAGTAGCCCATCTTTAGCGTTCTTACCTATTCTTTTCCATGAAGCCTTCCACTTCGTCTAATGCTTGACCAATTGATTTAGAGCTTACCATCATTTTTTCGAAACTCCATTAAAATTTTTGTTTAGGTTGAAAATTTACCTTCTACACACGCTAGTAAAGTAGAAATTGGGAAGCATCTTCAAGAAAAAAGAAAGGGATAGTTACCTTATGTGTATTCTTTGTGGTTCTTTGCGTTTCGCTTGCTGGGCTTCATAGAAATTGACTCTTTTCTCAAGACCAACCATTTTTACTCCTGTTATTGCGGAGGCATCAATTGTCAAGGCTCGCAAATCTTCCTTATTTAATTCATGAACATCGCCCTTACCCGCTAGCATAGTAAGCGTTTTCAGTTCATCTGTGACCGCCGTTATGTAGTTTGCAACTTTTTGTGCGCCTTCGTCGATGTTAAGGTTTTTTCTCAACTCTACATTCTGAGTTGCAATGCCCCATCTGCATTCACCCTTATCACACTGACCGCATAAATGGCAGCCTAGAGCTATCATTACTCCAGTAGCTGTCCCCACAGCGTCGGCACCAAGTGCCAATGCTTTTGCAACATCCGCACCGTTTCTTATTCCGCCTGACAATATTAAGTCAACTTTGTCTCTCATTTTTATTTCTTCCAGTCCTTCAATAGCTTGTCGCAATATAGCGATTGTAGGCAGGCCTCCATGTTGAATAGCAATTGTGGGCGCTGCTCCTGTTCCTCCTTGCATACTGTCCAATGTTATGGCGTCTGCACCGGCTTTTGCAGCGATCTTCACATCTTCTTTTATTCTGCCTGCAGCTAACTTGACTATAACGGGAACCTTGTAGTCGGTAACCTCCCGAATCAGTTCAATGTGTTTTGCTAAGTCCTCACAGTTTTGCATGTCCAAGTGCCTAGCTGGACTTAGAGCATCTGTCCCTACAGGTATTCTTCTAATTTTTCCGATGTCTTCTGTGACCTTTTTGGCTAATAAGTGGCCGCCCATTCCCGGTTTGGCACCTTGTCCAATTTTTATTTCCACTGCATCAGCAGCGCGTAGGTATTCTGCTGAAACGCCGAATCTCCCAGTTGAGTATTGCACAACCAGCTTGTATGCATGTCTCCTTTCTTCTGGAAGCATGCCACCTTCGCCAGTGTTTGCAGCAATTTTTCCGATGTTTGAAGCTTTAGCAAGAGCAATTTTAGCTTCCCGACTCACAGACCCGTAGGACATTGCAGCAATCAGTATAGGGGCTTCTAGTTCCAAGGGCTTTTCAACACGAGGGTTGTCCCCTATTACAGTTTTCGTATTGCAAGTTTCTCGGTACTTGTCAAGGGGTGACAAGGCGAGTTGTGCAGGAATTATAAGCAGGTCGTCAAAATTTGGAAGTCTTCTGTTACTACCACACCCTTGTATTAAGCATTGGCCACTGTTGGCGCGTTCACGTATATCATCTATAACATCGAAAGTCCAAGGTCCTCTCACAAATTCTTCCGGCTCAGCTGGCAATACTTTGATTGCCTTTGTTGGGCAAACGTCTTGACAGTTTCTGCAACCGACACATCTTTCTTCATATGCTGGATATGGAGAAGGATAAGGTTGTTTAAGCCTAGCTTCTAAAGCGTCAACTGGGCATGATTTGACACAGAGTAGGCAGCCTATGCACTTGTATCGGTCAATCCTGATTTCGTAGGCATATTTTACTGTTCTAACATGCATGTTACGCCACCTCATAGTAGCCTCTTTTCTTGTGTAACAATTTTTTTGAAACCGTCTGGGTCCAAGTTAAGTTGGTATTTAACGAATAGCTCTCTCAGAATCTTCTTGTCATCTCCCGTTAAATCGGTTTGCCTCACGTTGGTTCCTAACGTTTCATAGTTTCCTTTGATGTAAATTGCGCCTCCTACCATAGAATTTCCTAGTTGTCGTCCGGCGTCCCCTCCAACAACTATTGCACCTGTAATCATGAAAGAGCCTGTGTAGTCGCCTACGTTGCCGCCTACAATTATCGTGCCGCCTTTCAGTAACTGCCCCACATGATTCTTTGCGTTTCCTTTAATGACTAATGTCCCACCGCACATGGCTGTACCTGCTCCTTCGTCTACGTCGCCCTCGATTATCACTTCACCGGCAGTCATTCCGTCTGCTGCATACTTGCCCGCGCTACCTTCCACTTGGATTGTTGCACCGTCGTTTAGGGCTCCGATTAGGTCTCCGACATCATTCCTTATTATAATGTTAACGTTTTTTTGAAGGCCTACAGCAATATTGTGGAGTCTTGAGGCGTTTCTTAAACAGACTTTCTCATTTTTCATTGCCTTTTTTATTGCTTTATTAACTTCTCTTGTGTCCATTTCCTTTACATCTATTTCCTCCATTTTCATAACCCCCTTTTAATTCGAACCAAGTGAACCGAGCAGGACAAACAAGGATCATAAGCCCTAACGACCATTTCTATGCTGTCAAGGTCGTCACGGGTTATCC
This sequence comes from Candidatus Bathyarchaeota archaeon, assembly GCA_030672945.1. Taxonomy (GTDB): domain Archaea; phylum Thermoproteota; class Bathyarchaeia; order Bathyarchaeales; family Bathycorpusculaceae; genus SOJA01. The sequence continues at coordinate 2,793 of DAOVFL010000046.1, forward strand.
TTTCATAGGCTTTTCCGGCAAAACGTTCTCGAGCAGCAGCCTCAGCTGATTTTTCAATTGCAAGAGCATTTTGCGTTGTAGGCGCTATCACATTCGCCTCTGTAACAATTCCTTGGCGATCAGTTGAATAGCAGTGAAACAGCAAGCCTCTAGGCGCTTCCACAATCCCTACGCCATGCCCCTCCCTAGGCTTAACTGTCTCTCTAACATGTTTGCCGACACCATCATTGATAACCTCCTCAATTCTTTTCAAGCATTCTTCAATTTCGATAGTCCTCGCGATGTTATAAGCCAAAGTTGATTGCGAAGGCCTAGGGAACGCTTTATCGAATTTCCTAAGAAGTTTATTGTTCCACTCACATCGGTTTACCCGCGCTAGGGGTCCAACCCTAATCAATCCGTCTTCCAATCCCGTCTCGTCGAGGTATGGTTGTTTTATGAAGGAATAATCTACAACGCGCTCTCTCACTAACTTTGAATATTTCTCAGGTTTCATTACGATTATTCGACCGTCTCTGGTTGAAAGCTCGAGGTCAGCGTTGCAGAGGGTCAAATGTTGTTTCTGTCGCAAACATAGAAAATGAGAGTCGATTTTGCCAAATTTTTCAAGTAAACTTGCCTTTGCTTCCATTACTTTCTCTGCACAGTTCTTCAGCGTTTCCACTAAAACCTTTGCTTCATTTATGTTTGCGGTGATCTTTTCAACCTCATCTTTGTTCAGCGATTTCGTCATTCCGCCTGGCACTACTGTAGCCGGATGAATTTGTCGACCGCCTAAAATTTCAGTTAACTTTTGGCCTACTGCTCTTAATTTTACAGATGCCTCTACAAGTTCTTTATGTTTATTCAATAGACCGACAAAATTCTTCTCCTGCGGATTGTCACAGAGGAAATCAGGCATAGCAAGAAAAGTGAAGTGTAATATGTGACTTTGAAGCAGGTTAGCCAGTAACATTAGTTCTCTTAGTTTTATGGCGTCTTCAGGCGGTTCAACTCCCCAAGCATTCTCAATTGCCTGCACCGCTGCTACGCAGTGAGCTGAATAACAGATACCACAGATTTTAGCAGCTAGCCGAGGCACTTCTTCGCCTATCATTCCGATGAAAAGCCGTTCAAAACCACGAGGTGGTTCATAACATTGAAATTCAACTTTCTCAAAGGCTCCCGCATCATTAAACTGAATGTTAAGTTTAGCGTGCCCCTCCACTCTCGTTGCTGGATCAATGTAAACTGTTTTGGTCAACGATTTTTTCTCTCCGTAGAACTTATTAGAGCTTTCTTAATTTCAGGGGCATCTGATGGCGAAACTTCTTTTAGAGAAAGACTGAACCCACGGCAGCCTTCACATGGTGCACCTGCCTTGGGACATTTCGCGCCGCAGCCGCCCATTGTCATTTTACCCATACAAATGATGCCTTGCTCAACCAAACATTTGTCAGGTTCAAGTGTAGCAACGTCTATTATTCTTTTGATTTCACTTGGTGATTCTCCAGTTCTTTTGCAGGGGCATTCATCGCATACAGTTTTGACATAGCCAAATGAACCTTTACCTTTAACAATTGCCGTCAAGAAATCTCGCAGTATTTCACTTTCAGGTGGGCAACCTGGCACATAAAAATCAACGTCTACAAAAATGTTGATAGGGCATGCGAACTCATGAATAGTTGGCAAATTATGACTTGGAACGTTGCTTATTAGTGAAAAGGTTGAGTCAGGAAACATTATTTTAAGAACGTCTGCTCGACCAAATTGATTTGCTATAGCAGCAGGTCCACCAAAACATGCGCAGGAACCGACGGCTACTATTTTTTCGGCTAATTCTGTATAATCTTTGAGAATTTCTTCATCATGCTCAGTTAATACACATCCTTCCACAAGAAGTATGTCTATTTTTTCTTCTAGGTTTTTGACATCCATAAGTATTTGTGAATATTTGATTTGGATTTGTTTGTTCTTTACCAAGTCGATCAGGCTCTGGCCTACGTCAAGAAGGGAGATGTGGCATCCTGAACATCCACATAGTTGTAAGGTGGCTAATTTCAACGCCACCCCAGTTGTTTCTTGTGAGGGCATCAGCTGTCACTCACACAATTGGGCAACTGTTTGTGCTAAGCGACTTACAGCATCCAACATCTTCTCACACTCATCGAATTTCCATTCGCGTCGCCAAATCTTACTTGTATATTCTTTTCCTTCCCCCAGAACGTGTGTTCCCAGTAAAGATGGATTGACATATAGATAATGGGAGCATTTTTCAGCGATCGGAGATGGTTTGGAACATTCTTTAAGTTTTTGTAGTCCCTGTTTCAATGGAAATCTTGGTGATGCTTGTATGTACCATTCAGGATTTATGGCATCTTCTTCGGGATTACCCTCGGACCAGTCTAGCTCTAGGACCATAGACGCCCCGTCATTCCATACCGGAAGAACCGAAAGCGACTGAATCAGCCTACCATCTGAGTATTGCCCACAAGTTTTTGTTGCGATGGTGACTACGGGAGTCTTAGCTATTGCCCTCATCTTTTCTGGATCGCTTGAAAAACCTTCAAATATTCTTGCATCGCAAATATCTTCACCAGTATACACCGGAAGATTAATCACTTCCGAACCATCTTCAATTGGCTTTATGTCAATGCCGCCAGGAAATCGACCCAGTATGTATTCCTTGAATCCGCTCGAAGGTATCTCTAGAGGAAAAGAACGCCACTCAGTTATTGGAAATTCGCCGGGAGTCATGTCGCACATTTCTGTTCTAACGACGATTTTACCTAGCTTGATTAGGGTGACGATTTTGCTAGGTTCGCTTTCGAACTGTTTTATTGAAGGATTGTTTTCGTTCACTTGGATTCACCTCTTAGGGAAGGATTAAAATGAGAATTGAGGTATATATTCCCCGTTTACAGCGAAAGCTGTCAAAATATCCAAACAAATCAAAATTAGGCTTCATATATGGTAACAATTGTCAATTTCAGATCGGGTACTATACACTATTATTGACATATTTTTTCTTTTTGATATACACAAATGCGCTTTTGGAGAACCTCAGAATGCCAAAAAACTTCTTGAAAGGGAAAAGTTTTAACCACGCTCCTTATTTAAATCTGCATCTCTTTATGTAACTCTGGACAACGTATTAAAGTGAAAAGATGTTGCAAATAAAGGTTGATGAGTTGAATTATCGCCTTTTGAGGAGCTTGGTCTATGGAAGAGGTGTCAGCGCCAACATCCATTGCCTTTCAAAAACTCTCAAGAAACATAGAAATACAGTACGGAAAAGGGTTGAAGAAATATTTAAGAACAATGTGCTTAATCCTCCTATTTTTCCTTTCATCGGGCTACGCAAAGAATACCCATTATTGGTTCTAAAATGGATCAATCTCCCATATGACAAAGAAGCTGAAAAATGGATTAGAGAAGATCCACATATCTTTGCTGCATTTAGATCAAGATATTCAGAATATAACACTTTACTAATTCTTTATCATAAAGATATTACAAGTTATCAACTATGGAGAGAAAAAATTGCCGCAGATCACAAAATCACCTTGGTCAATGACTCTTTTCCGAAAAGTTCAACTTCTCTTTTCTCAAACCAACTGATGATAAAATACGATCCAAATGCGCCAGTCTATCTACTGGAAAAAGAGTTAAGAAAAAACGGGTATGTCTCCCTAAACGGATACAAACTTGACAAATTAAGCTTTCAAATCGTTAAGCTCTTAACAAAAGGTCAATGCATTAGAATAAACGAAAATAAGCTTTCAAAAGAAATGGGTGTTCACAGGAAAACAATTATTAAACGAATCCAAGATTTAATAAAAGAAAGGTGGATTTCCTATCCCACTTGCAGATTTCCAAACTTCTTTACCCCGCCAAAACACATCTTATCTATTTGCAAGCTGGAAATCAGATCTTCCAAACAAGAATTTATTCAGAATATTAGAAATGACCCGCAAGTCACTTTGGCATTTGATATTAAGGAACAAGAATTTAACATTCTTTTGTTTGGAGCTTTCAGAAATTTGGAAGAAGAACTCAAATGGGAAGTCAAGTATGGTTTATATCTTCCAAATCGTATCGGAAAAGTTGATATTCAATATTTTGCACCAGGAAACGTCGTTAATATAGGTGAACGAAAAGTATCCCTTGGAATCATAGACAAAAAATACATGTACTTCCGAACCTAAAACGTCAGCCTTATTGCGCTTATATCACTGCCAAAAATGTCCCAGCTATGTTGTAGGACGGTCCAATAACTAAAAAAACTGATGGAAGCGTTCTTAAGGCTAGTTCGTGACCCAAACGAAGGAATACCCATTTACCAGTAAAGCAAAGCTAAGACAGGGTCAAAACTCAATCCCTTATTTATTCTTCTCCATGAATCGCTCAACTTCGTTTAATGCTTGTTCAAGTGTTTCTAGTGGTGGAAGGAAGACAGCTCTGAAATGTCCTGACCCGTAAACTGGATCAAAACCCGACCC
>DAOVFL010000068.1 GCA_030672945.1 Candidatus Bathyarchaeota archaeon
TCAAATAGGAGACATCGTCTCAAATATAAACGATTTCGGCGTTACACTGAAATAGACGAGTCACACTGAAGAATTATCTGGGAACATTTCCAAATTTTTCTACGAATTTCATAACGCCTTCCACACTTTGATTCAGCACAGTCTTACTTAGAATCGGATGGTTCTTAATGTACACTGCAGCCTTTTTGACAGCCACATCGCTTTCTAGTATTCGTTTACTTACTGCTTCTACGGTTTCACCTTTTTCTATTCCCTGCTTTGCGATCTCTGTCCAAAGCTTAAGCTGGTTTACATAAGCTTGAAGTCTTTCTGTGGCGTTGTACACTTTGCCGAAATGGCTATAATACAAGAATCTGGGGTTTAGGTTGATCAGCTTCTCCAGAGATGCTAAGGCAATGTCTAAGCGGAAGGGTGGAGGTGTTGTGGGCACAACCAAGTCGACCCTATTCAAGTAAATTCCAGCAGCATCTCCTGTGAAAATTCCTCTGCTCAAAGTTTCATAATAGCTTAGGTGATGCGAAGCATGTCCAAGAGTTTCTACAACCTTCAGCTTCACACCGTTTCCAATGTCAAAGTTCATACCATCTGTAGCTGCAATAATCCTTTCTGTCGGAACAGGTTCAGGTTCACCGTACATCTCAGCGATGCTTCCAAGGACCTTTCTTGCTTGAGTCCAAAGCTTCCCCGGTTTTGCTGCATGGGGTGCTCCTCTCTGATGGACGATAAGCTTAGCCTTCGGTAAATGTTTCAGTAGTGTTCCAGCTGCTCCACCATGATCCAGATGGATGTGTGAAATAGCAACGTAAGTCACTTCATCTTGTTTAACATTCAATTCCTTTAGGCTAGATAGCAGGTTCTCCACTGTCGATGCGGGACCAGTTTCAACTATCGCCGTATTTTTTCCCTTTAAAACATAGCTGGCTATGAAATTCTCAATTCCATCAAGTTCAAGATCGATCAGGTGAATATGTTCGTTAATTTTTGTAATATGCACTCTTTACACCGTGTAGCGGTTAAGTGAAATGTTAAAGTCGTTATTAACTGCTTTAAACATTTTCATCGCTAAGAACTTTAAATGAGTCAAAAACACCTTTTTCGCTGTGAGCCCCCTGTGCTTCTGAAGGTTGCACTGGATCTAACATCTTCAGATGTCAAGAATAAACTTCAATGTTATCTTATTTGGTTCTTTCAGGATTTCCATACGATGATAGGTGATAGCTTTTACACCCACTTTCTGTGGATGTTTTTCCGGATTGAATTTTTCTCCCCAGATTTTCGCTTTAAGCTTGAAGCCATCCGAAGTCTTATCTATGCTCAGAACTTTGAACTTGGAATAAAGAATCCTGTTTATATCTGATTTTGCGAGTAAATCCTCAAGCCAACTATAAAGCAGAGCATACTCATCTTCTGCCTTTACTTCAACGCAATCCTCAACTTCTCCCTTTACCTTTTCAACCTCAGTCATAACATCAAACATTGCAGTGGCTGCACTTTCGAAGGCTTCAGCCAAGTCTTTTCCGTATGCAGCAACGTAGGCATCTGCCGTATGCTCTAGAAACTCGAAGTTCTTTTCTTCAGACATTTATAACCGTAAAAGTAGTGAAAGCTCCTAATCTTAAATTGTTTTGTCTTTCTAGGATTGTAAAAGCTTAATTGTTTAAGTGAATCGAAGAATGTAGTTATTGGATGATGGAGGGTTGGCTGTAAGCGCAGTGCAAAAGGTTCTTCTAATGTACTTCTCCGTTTCAGTTATTATCTTTCTAAATGGATATTTCTTTAGAACAGACAATGAATCTGTGACTTCGGTTCCAGTTCTGCTTTCAGTCTTGTTGGTGATTCCGGTTTACATGTGGTGTAAATCCTATTGTGAAAAGACAGAGTTATCGAAAGAATTGGACGGAAGGAATAAAGACATCGTTCTTTTATGGATTTTCGCACTTTTTATATTAGCTTTATCTGTTCGTGTTCCCTCCGTGCTTTCATTCGGGATGGCCTACGAGAAAACCCCTTTAATCTACCTGATAATTTTGACAGTACTCGTAATTGAGAGAACAGACGTTTCATCTTTTGGTTTTAAAATTGGAAACTTGGGAAGATCGCTGCTTTTCGGTTTCTTCTTTTTTGTTATTTTGGACGGATTAGCCCTTCTGTTTTCATATCTTATGATCTATGTTCTAACAGGTCAAATACTGGTTCAATCCTACAATTTCTTACCGTTCCTTCTGACAATGCCTTTTATGACTTTATGTGTAGGTATCAGCGAAGAAGGGTTATTTAGGGGTTACATGCAGACCCATCTTGAAAAGTTATATACTTTCAAGCGAGCCATTCTCTTTCAGGCAATCTTGTTTGGAGTTTGGCATTTCGTTTGGAACCTTTCTCCATTCCAACCTCTTCATATGATTTTCTACGTTGGTTACACTTTTCTGATTGGATTGTTATTCGGCTATTTCTATAGCAAAACCAGAAATTTGACGCCTTTAGTGTTTGCACATGGACTTTTCAACAGTGTTCCACAAGGAATAATAGAGAACCAGTTGGCATGGGATGCATTACAGACATTTTCAATGTCGTACCAGGTTCTAGTATGGGCCTTCCCTTACATAGTGTCTGCAGTATTAACGTTCTTATTCATCAAATATCTGGTGAAGGAAATTTAGGTTCAAATCCTAAGAAAATCTAGATTTACAATGAAATGAAAAAGGAAATCTAGAAGTATTTTGGGATTTTTCGGATTGCTGCAATAGTTAGTTTCACCGAGTTTTCCGCATCTTTTAAACTGAGCAAGGCGGTTGGACTATGAATGTATCGTGTAGGTATGGATATGATACCGCTTGGGACGCCTTCCCTTGTTAAGGATATGCGTGCAGCATCTGTTGAACCTGGTAAGCCGGTTTCAAGCTGATATGGGATCTTATTTTCCTCAGCTGCATCTATTAATAATCGTAATACTTTCGGATGCGTTATTAACCCACGATCTGCAACTGTTATTGATGGGCCTTTCCTAATTTTTGATGGTGCTTCAACCTCCTTAACTCCTGGTACGTCGCCAGCTACAGTTACATCAATTGCTATGCCGACGTCTGGATGTATTCCAAAAGCGGCTGTTGCCGCGCCTCTTAAGCCGACCTCCTCCTGCACCGTTCCTACAGCGTAGACTGTACATTTAGTTTTCTTCAATTGTCTCATTGCTTCAATCATGACTGCGCATCCAATGCGGTTATCAAATGCCTTGCCAATAACGATGTCCTTACCAACTTTTCTGAATTTTATGTCGAAGCTTATTGGGTCTCCGATTTTCACTCCCATTTTTTTTGCTTCTTCTTGGTTTTTTGCTCCGATATCTATGAATAGCTGGTCATGCGTGATAATTTTTTTGCGTTCTTCTTCTTTTTGTATGTGTGGAGGTTTTGAACCGATTATTCCATGTAGTGATTCTTTCCCAGTGTGAATTATAACTTTTTGTGCTAGTAAGATACGATCATCTATTCCACCTATTTTTGTGAACCGTAAGAATCCTTCCTTTGAGATTATTTTTACAAGTAATCCTATTTCATCCATGTGGGTTGCGAGCATTACTTTCGGCGCGTTTTTCTTTCCCTTTTTGATTCCGATGATGTTTCCAAGCTTGTCTTCTTCCACGTCATCCACACTGGTTTTCAAGAACTTCTCCATTAAACATCTAACTTCGTCTTCTCTGCCAGCTACTCCGCAAGCGTTCGAAAGCTTCTCTAAGACCTCAGTAATTGTCATAATATCCTTCCTAGATAACTTATTTAGAATCCTAGAACTTTATATTAACAATTGCGGTAAATAACATGAGCGCGCCTTCACGGCATTAACAATCCTCATTGTTCAACTGTTTCTGAGGTAGACGATAAAATTTTTGCACAAATGTCAGATTGATTTAGAAACTGTTATGCTTGCTTTATTTAGTCTGTTTCAACAACTTCTGTTAAAAAATGGTTAATCCTTCCTCAACAAGGGGCTACATAGAAAACTAGGTTAATACTGAAAATTATTAGAGGCTTGTTGTGTGATGGTAATTTTTAAGCGTTTAAGTAGTATTAACAGCTAAGAGGTGTAACTTTGCCACGACAACTGAAGAAAGTCTTTATTTTTTTGGATACAGATAAGCACGCAAGCTCCTTTGATATACTAACAATTATAGATACATTCCCGGATGCTGCCATATTAAAATATGAAAGTGTGACAGTTGAGGACGCTGAAAAAATTGTTTATGATGCGATGTTTCCAAGAGGCCCTGAAGGCGCAAAGCAGACGAAAATCTTCATTAATGGACACAACTCTGAACGTGTGAACGAAGTTCTAGAAAAAATCAGAGAATGTATGTTTCCACCTTTCGAGCTTGCGATAATAGTGGACCCTAGGGGAGCTTATACAACGGCTGCCGCTGCAGTGGCAAAGACCTTAGAGTTCTCCCTCAAAAAAGGATGGGGAAACCTAGAGGAAAAAGCCGTTACTGTGTTGGCTGGAACCGGGCCAGTTGGACAAACTGCTGTGGAGCTTTACGCATCAGAAAAAGCTAATGTTGTTGTTACTTCTCGCTCCCTTGAAAGAGCCTCATCGGTGGCAACAAAGATAAATAAAAAATATGAAAGGGAGAAGGTTCGAGGCGTTGAAGCGCAGACCTCTGAAGAAATTGGGAAAGCCATTGAAGATGCAGATATAGCCCTTTCAGCTGGAGCCGCTGGAGTTCAGATTCTCCCACTGGAAACACTGAAGAAGTATGGAAGAAACTGTAAGATAGTGGCTGATATTAATGCCATTCCACCATTTGGTGTTGAAGGTTTAAAATCAGAGAGTGATGGCAATGAAATACTGCTTGATATCTTCGGAATTGGTGCGTTGGCTATAGGGAAGCTTAAGAATAAACTTGAGGTTGAATTGATTAAGAGAGCTGCTGAAGAACCGAAGGGAGTATTTGACTATAAAATAGCATATGAAGCAGCTAGAAAGGCGATCTTCAAGAAGTTCAAAGAGGAGAAAAGCTTTGAAGTTGAGCCGGAGAAATACTGGTTACCTTACTAAGCGATACTATAGGGCATGCAATCTACTCTCCTTGAAAATCTTATCCAACTCTTTTGTCTTCTGGTTTTGAACCATAATGATGTCTAGCCTTCACCTCGAAGCCGTCACCCACTAATCTGAGAATAACATGTGAGTGAACATGAAATACTTCCTGAAACGCAGCCTCTTCTTCTGCCAAGTACGAATTTTTTCCCTAGCGTGCGATAGAAGTCTCCAGTAAAACTACTTCTTTCGTGTGTTGATGGTTTGACTTC
>DAOVFL010000034.1 GCA_030672945.1 Candidatus Bathyarchaeota archaeon
TCATGAACCTTATCACAAGGAGTTGGAATATGATCAGCATCAATATCAAAAACCAAATCCGCGCCCAGCCAGCCCTTCCGGTCCATATCGGCCTCAGGGTGTTCATAATAAGCACATGAACAATAAGCATCCGATGGAACAGTATTCTGCAAAAACTCCTTCAGCTCGTCGCTGCGTCTAAAACTTTTATGACGAAGCATCCAACCTTCAAACAAGGCAAAACCAAATTCATGCTTATCGATCATCGAAAGAGAACTGCTTAACGAATAATCTTTTGCATAGAAGTCATGAAACATGGTTTGTATAAAAGCAATGAATTTCAAAGTTACCTATCTGTTAGTCATAATAAAGAATAAAAAAACGTTTCGATTTAAATAAGCGGTTTTCCAACCTTCCTGGAAAGCCTATGTAAACCACATCGGGTTCTTTCTACCAACCTAAACTTTTCAACTGATACTATTATAAGAATGTAGGCAAATATCCAAAAGATAAAGTATAATTCTCCTATAGTATCGTGGAAAAAACGTGCAGCTTCCTTACCGTTGTTCCTGAGAATTATGAAAAAGGAAGCTATTCTTAAAACATTGACAATATATGTACAGAATGCACCGACTATAAAATACAAGAGTTTACGAAACCTAGAGATAGCTGATTTCTTGAATAGCAACAACATGATCGCAACGAAAAGGAAGAGGCTGTGAACACCAGCACAAGGCCAACCAATGAAAGCTCCTTGCCAAGGCGGATAAGCTTCTGGAACTGATATGGATATGGATGGCATAGCTTCTATCCCGGATGAGTAATGCAGAGATACACCATAACCAAGAATTTCAAGTAATGCTGCTGCGCATGCTGAGGTTGGAAGCGCTAGTAATTCGAATGGCCTGAAAATTCCCCGAGGATAGAAAGTATCCAGCGTATATATAGCGGTTATCCCCATGAGAAGACTTGAGGAAATAGAGAAGAAGGTCAAACTTTTTTTGCCGTAAACTAGGTATATGGCTGCAATAAAGGAGAGGGTGATCATCAGGTATTCGATACTGAGTACCCAATGGAAATTCAGAGTACGGTCTGTGAACCCTAAACCTTGACCTAGACTTATAATGGCTTGATCAAAACCTAGAAAATTGACACTTAGAATGTAGATCAAGGGAATAGATATACAAGCAAGGAAGAGCAAAATTGAATAACGCTTTCTAGCCTTTTTTTCTGCGATTTCAGTCCAACCAATTATCGATTCCAGAAGAAAAATCCACATAAAGAATAAGTAAAACATTCTCCCTTTCCACGTGCCAAGAAAAACAAAACTCTTGTTAAACTCTGCAAAGCTTTCAATATCCAGATAGTCTAACACCATAAGGAACATTATAGGTGTTGCAAAACAGGTTAGCAGAGTGATCTGGAACAGGTTTTCTTTTACTGTCTTTCGGAATTCTCCAATAGCTGTTTTCTTTAGATCCAAATCTGGGCCACCTTTGAAGCCATAGATTAAAAAACACTGATATAATAATACTTCGAATTAATGCACTTGCTAACGCTAATTTGGAGCTCACGTCCTTGTCGTTTAAGCTCACTGTGTACAACATCAGCTTCTTGTGTCATTCGATAAAAGGCACAGGTGTGTGATCACATATCTGAGCTCATTCACACCACCACCTGAAAAACCAGCAGAACCAGAAGAAGGAAAAGAGTAGAATGTCAGACAACATGATTTTTTACCCAGCTTTTCCAGTTACCAATAGCACTTCTCTTACTTAGAATGAAGAAGACAGACAGCAACACAATAAGAGAACTGTAAAACCATTGAGAGAACACAAGATAATTCCAGTACTTAACAAACTTTAGGTTCAAAGTATACTCCCCTTGTTTGGGAATATAAATACAACACAATCCTCTGTAGTCTTCTACTGTTAATTCCAGCTCCTTATCTTCACAGAAAACTTGCCAACCATCATTGTAAGACTGACTCATGATAATGTAAAAGGGGGATGTAGTACTAATTTCAAGTCTTTTATCCATGGAATTCTCTTCATAACACAGAACTGTGGCTTCAGCTTCATTTTCTTCTGACAACAACCGTGTGACATTGTCGTTTAGTTTGACAACTGCGAAAAAACCAGACCAAGCATCTCTAAAATGTGTGTTTCTAAACAGAAAGAGGAAATCATCATTCGTAATGTACTTAAGACCCGGAAAGACATTACGTAACATGTAAAGATCATCTTTGGTGAGGTTTAGTTCAGGTCTATCAGGCTGGAGTATTACATATTTAACACCTAGAAGAGCCATTTCTTCTTCCAAATTTTCGGTGTAATCTCCAGCAGGTCCTTTCTCCAAAAAAGTTTGATAGATTTTTTCCTGTATGCTGAGGGTATGATAGTAGCCATATCCGTACGAAAAGGTAATGTCAGTCTGCTGTAGATTTTCAAGATAATAAAAGTAGGGAATAGTATAAATGTTTGGAAAGACAAGCACTCTACAAGAACCACCATCAGACTTCAAGAATTTGTACACATCACTTCTTGGCGGCACATCAGATGTAGGTGGAAATAGGTAACACCTACTAGCCCATCCATCCTCCACATGCCACTCTCTTGACTGGATAGAAAAGTGAAAACTCTTTCCGCTTACTATGAAAAACGAATAGTCCAGCAATATGATGAAAGCCACGCAGATCACAAAAATGGTTTTCCAATGTTTCTTCAGCAAGTGGATTCTTGCCCCAGTTTTCTTTGAGATAAAATCGGCCAAAAACAAAACACCATTTCCAGCAAGGATTGATAAACACACTTGAGCGATCACTAACCATCTTGTCGGAACACGCAAAACGCTGAAATAAGGTACAAACTGATGAAGGAATCCATATATGCATGTGTTATTGCCCAGACTTAGAAGGAAAAATATCAAGAAGACAAGGGAAATAAAAGGATAGAAGCGCTTAGGCTCCATTTTGCAATCTTTTGAAACCTCCTTGTTTGTAGCATCCCTGAAGCATGATAATAAACCAATGATAGAAAGAGAAATAACTGGAACTCCAAGATAAGCATTTGTGTTAACAGAGATAGGAAGTAGATATTGCTCCAGTTTTGGAGAATAGAACATGTAATTGTACTTGCTATGCTCAGGGGAAAATTGGAGGGCTATTTGATTGGCGGGAAAGATATACTTTTGACTAAGGAATGGAAAGGAAAGGCAAAACGCAAGTATAAACACGAATGAAATGCATTTCAAAGTCCGAATTCTTGGGTGTTGTGGTTGCACGAAAACATGGTATAGTGCAAGCAAGATTAGGAAAACGAAAGTAAAATAACCGAAATCGGGTCGTATTATCAGCAAGATCGAAAAGATCGCTCCGCATAAAGTTACCCAAAAAAGGCTTCTGCCCCATAAAACCTTCAAATAGGCTGCAACGATTAGAGGAATCAACGCATACCCAAATACCATGGAAAGATGCCCCAAAAGAACTTCAAAAACTAGCACTTGAGAAAAAGCATAAACAGTCGTGGATACCAAGCTATGCAGGTGATTTCGAGTCAGTAAATAGGTTAAATAATACATTGTGAATGTAGCAAACAAATACAGAACAAAGAGTGTAATTTTGTATGCAAGTATGAAGTCATTGACCAGAAGCTTTGTGGGAAGATATACGAGTTGCAAAGGAAGATCAGTGAATACGTAACAGAAGCCACAGTATACTCTATCAAACCACGAAACGATAACAAAGGGGTTAAAACCCTCTCGTGACAATCTTACGAGATGGTTTGCGTCCATCATGTAACCATAAGCATCTTGTCTGTAAGAAAAGCCAGGCATCGTGTCTGAAGAAGAGAACAGATAATTGGATGAAAAAAGCAGGTTGAAAAAGAGGAGGACCAAGAAAAAACCTACAGAAGGATGTTTGCGAATGCTTTGTAAAAGATGTTTAGCTCGTTCACTAACCTTTTGATGAAAGACTGGACATGTGGTCTTCAAGAGAAAATTAATTGCAACTGAAAAAAGCAGGATGCCGAATACACATTCCAAAACATACGATATTTCTTGAATAACTGGAATGTTCCATAGAGCTGGAAAACCCATCATAAAGTAAGCGGTATCGATGTAAGGAATAACAAGTAAAGACAAGGCAATTAGAAGCTTAGCACTTATCTGGTGAAAGATGAAATAGGCGAATATAAACGAAGGAAAAATCCACAAGATACATTGAGGAGTAACTTGAGGATATGTTAAATAGAATAGTAGCAGAATGGCAATCACAGCATTGTTCAGAACTCGGAACGAATCCACTTCCCCAGAAATGGATCTTCTCTTGAGATGAAATAGAAGGATGGCAAGAAGAACCACATACAATGGCCCGAATGTGTAAAGGAAGAAATTTGGGAATGGGTGTATTGACCATATTCCTTCAAAAATCCTCCACACGACTGGGCCAAAGAATGTGAAGACGCTGTTGAGGTCTTCACCGCCACCACCTATCTTCAATCTAAAATCTAAAACTTGTCTCAAATAACTCATATCTCCATTTAGAGCATGTGGAGCAACCATTACCAACGCAAAAACCCCGAATCCGATTACCACTATTAGAATCGAAGTCAGTAACCTGCTGCTGATCTTCTCTTTCTTACGTTTGAAAAATGACATGATAGCTAATAGCGGTATAAAGCCCAATGAGTACCACTTAACTCCAAGCCCCCATACCAGAGAGCCTGCAAGAAACCTATCGTTCATAGAGAAATAAAGCCCAAGAAGGGCAAATGAAACTGCTAGAGAATCGAACATTCCCCAGGTTGATGAAATGAAAATACTGAAAGGATTGAACATATAAACAGCGGCAGCAAGCCGACAAACTCCTTCATCCAAGTTTCGTTTCTTACACATATGATAAATCAGATAAGCGGATAGAAGATCTGCCAAGATTAGAGGAAGCTTCATAAACAGGACTTCCACTGCCAAAATCGGTTGATAATAGATTCTGACATCAGGTAAACCGAAAACTCTCAAGCATGCATACGGCGCATAAGAAGCGATCAATATAAAGAACCATGTTGGAGGTGATGTCCAAGTTGAAAATAGAGTAAGTGCCCCTTGCTCATAATAAGTTCTAACTGCTCGTTTGCAACCAAGTATGTCGAAATTGTGAGAAGTGAAAGGGGCTATTCCGATTCGCAGTATGAGACCGAGAATTAAAATGACTTGTAGTTTAGATTTTCCATTTTTTTTCAAGAGCAAAAAAGGCAAAAAAAACAAGAATGACATAAAATAGATGGTTAGTAGAAAGAAAGCGGGTCCAAACAGATTGTTCGAAGGGACACGCCCCTCTTTCTCCCATACAAAGGTCAAATCTTTAATCTCTATCTGTTCTATCGTATTTCTTTTGATCCATTTACCATGCTCATCCGTAACTCGAAGTTCTATCAGATCCGCGCCAATGGTTTTGTTCCGCCCAATAGCTACTCCTTTGTATATTTGAAGGTTAGCTAGATTTACTAGATCAGATTTGGTATGCAATATCCAACTTCCAATTAAACAATAGTGGTCTTTGATGTTGTTCCAGTAAAAATCAACAGTTCCATCATCGTAATTCGTTACGTCGTTTGTAACATTTAGTTTCCAAACATTGAAACTATATGCAAAGTCTTGGGAGCCACCAACCAATATCTTAAGAGCAAGGAATCTTGGTTCGGAATCAAGAACACTCTGATTCAGGTACAAATGAATCAGATTTGTCGGCCGTTCCATTCGCAGGTATAGCTTCTCATCGATTCTGGTTTCTGAGAAGCTTGCCTGAAACAACATATTTACACTTCTAGTTTCATTCTCTATGGTAACGTTTTCTCTAGCTACCTCATATGCTTGGATCGAAATAACGTTGGATAGATCGCCGACTTTAACATAGGTTTCGTCGGGTGCACTTCCGCGCAACATAATTGTTCCAGTCGAAAGTAGAATAATCGCGATTATTGAAAACGCATAAGGCCAAATCTTGCGTTTGACAAGAAAATCGAGAAAGAACATATGGTCACACCCTCATTCAGCTATGAATAACACTTGACTCCTCAAGTTCACGATTTTAATCTTAACAAACATAATGAAGAACATTGAGAAACCTTCCACTACACGTCCCAAGCCGTACTTGGAGTGTCCAAAAACTCTATGTTTGAGCGAAACTCTAACCTCGGTAACACTATACCCTGAAGCTGTACAAAAGCTAATTAAGAATCTATGAACCCCTCTCCGCCATACAAATTCCCTCAGTAAATGTTCAACTACCTCCTTACGAAAAGCCTTCAAACCGCAATTTAGATCATGAACCCCTTTGCTTCCAAGAAAACTTCTCGAAAGTTCGTTGTAGAATCTTGAAATAATGGTCCTGCTCAGAACGTATTTGCTGAAGTCTCTGTAGCCATTTACAACATCATAGCCTTTTTCCAGAAGGCTCAAAAGACAGGGTATTTCCTGAGGGTCATATTGGAGATCAGCATCCATTATCACAATTGCTTCATATTTCGCTCTTGCAAAACCTGACCGCAGAGCCATAGACTTACCCCTTCTCTTAAAGTGCCCGATTACAACTATCTTCTCGTTTTCAGTGGCAAACTCTTTTGCGACAGAAAGTGTGTTATCCTGGCTTCCATCATCCACAACGACTATTTCATAATCAATGCCAATCGATATTAACACTTCAACTGTCTTATCAAGTAATGTGTTAATATTTTCTTCCTCATTATAAGCAGGAATAATAACAGAAACCGAACGTATCATGTCCAAATTCTAGTCTCCGACACTAGCTACTGTCTTTCTGATAATCATTTCAAACCCCTTAAGAGTCTTTTCCCAAGTGAAACTTCTACCCCATTTACCAGCATTTTTCGCGAATCTATTCCTGAGTTCATCGTCATCCAGCATCTGACAGATTTTTTGCGCCAGAATCACTGGTTTTCCATAAGGAACAAGAAAGCCTGTCTTTCCATGAATAATTGAATCTTTCAACCCCATGGTGTCTGTTCCTATTGTTGGAGTTCCACAAACGGCCGCTTCGATAACGACTATACCAAACCCTTCCTTTACTGACGGAACAACAAGCACCCACGCTTTCTTCAGAAAACGGATTTTCTCTTCATCTGATACGTAACCATAAAAGGTAACATTGTCCTGAAGATTCAGAGTTTCTACAAGCTTTTCCAATTCACTTCGATAATCTCCTTCACCTAGTATTGCCAATTTGGCTTCAGGCATAGTCGTTATCACATGTTTCATCGCTTGGACCAAATAGTGGACACCTTTATACTTTTTGAGCCTCCCGAGATAAAGCACCAAGGGGAAGGCCGTTTTTTCTCCTGAAGTGCGTTCGTACTTCCACATATCTATTCCTGGAGAAACTACAGAGATGTTTTTCCTCGGAATGCCGTTATCAATTAGTTCTTGTTTGACGCTTTGCGATACTGTTATAAACACAGCTTTACGGTAAAACAGCAGTCCGATCTTTTCGACCGAACAAATTACGTTTGCAATAGCTCCATTCAACTCCTCAAATAAGGCTTCTTTTGTAGTTTGGTGAATAAAAGCAATCTTAGGTATTCTCATATAGAGAGGCGTTAACCAAGGCAAGACATTTATTTCATCAATTACAACATCACATTTACCTTTAAAATCTTTCAAAAATCTTATAGGTGCTTTAGTATAAACAGTGTATCTATTTCCAACCCTTATTACATTCACTCCATCAATAATTTCTCTTTCCAGTCCCCCTCGGTAATTAGCACATAGCAATGTAACCTCATGTCCATTCTCAACAAGATATTTCGCCATTTTATGAGTATAGTAGGTTCCCCCTCCAGCAGCTGGATTAGTAATATCTTTCCAATTAAATATAAGGATGGAAAGAAAATCCTTCAATACTGCCGCCCATTCCTATTTGGGAACACGCCGCCTAACTTCTTCCTTTTTCATATGCTCCATGTAGTTTCGGTCTGTTTCAATGGAACCTAATAGTAACGGAGTTTCTCCAAGACTCGCCAAGTATCTTATGTCCTTTGGTAGACATTCGCCCTTGATACCATCTCTAGCTTCTAAGAGATTAACGTTCCACTTTGTATTTGCGCCTTTCCTGACCTCCTCAAATGGCAATTCATGCCTCTCGCAGAGAAGACATAATTGTTCAACAAAGGCAATTTGTACAAATCGATATGCATTTTCAGTTATCTTAATAAGCTCAGCTACTTCAAGATCTGAAACTGAGCGCAAAGGTATGTGAAGAGATTCATAGAAATTTCTTGCTTTAACTAAGCTTTCATGATTAAAT
>DAOVFL010000081.1 GCA_030672945.1 Candidatus Bathyarchaeota archaeon
AAAACTTCTTTGCCGTCAATGAACAGTTTTTCATTTTTACTTTCAAATTTTGCCATGTTTTAACATCTCACTTTTGTTATCTTAACTCTTACGATATAGCTTATTTAAACGTTCTCATGGAAGTGTAGAACATGAATACACATAAAAAAAGGGTTTAGGGTATAATATCCTTCCATTTCCAGAGGTCTTGCCGCAATCGGAAAGCCAACTGCTCAACAAAATGATATTTCACGTACTGTCCTAAGCCGATCCCGATAAGCCAATGTGAAACACTCATAAAGTTAATGTCGCCTGCATCTATGTCCGCAAAGTGTTTTTTAGCGCCCTTAAGAATCTTCTCGTACTCAAAGATTGTTTCCGTCTCTTCATCTATTGTTACGGTCATTTTGTTTTAACCTTCCTCTGCTTGTGTACCCAATCCGCAGGAGCAACGTTATACAGAAACTTCGCGTATATCGGCAGGAACCTGGCGTTTGTGCTGTCCGCGCATCCACAGGCCTTTATAAAATCGTTTTCGAGAACAGCGATTAAAAAGTGGCCTACGGGATAGTTTTCTTTGGCGGCCCTGTAAATATGGTGAAGGCACATAGCCACATGATCTAACTCTTCATCTGTCGCGCTTTTCATTCCAGACTGATCTTTCGTCCATGCCTTAACATCTTCTTTGGTTAGTGTTCCTTCACGCCACTTGTCGTTTAAATCCATGTTTTTCACCTCCACTCTTCAACCTGTTTTCGCCTCTCCTTCAAGAACCTTGAGCATTCCAAGTTTTTCCAGGATTCTTGTTACATGATCGTCCTGCGTCTCGACTATTTCGCCTTGTTTATACCAGGCAAAACTCTTTAGAATTTCAATCTTAACCATGTGTTTTCACCTCTATCATGCTGTTAACTAGAACCATTGTTTTTGTCGTCTGATCCAGGAGCAGCCTTCCTTTGCTCGTCAGCTCATAGACTTTGCGGGGTTTGCCGTTAGGCATTTCCCATTTGCCCTGTATGAATCCTTTGCTTTCTAAGTCGCTTAGCATAGGGTAAATTGTGCTTGGCCCAAGGTAGATGCCGAAGCGTCTGCGGACTGTTCTAATCAGGTCGTAACCGTAAATTCCGTCAGCTGCTTCCGTTAAAATTATCTGCGGCAGCAGGGCTTTTATTACGGATTCTTTAAACTTCTTCACTTTTACACCTCCCATACTTGACATATTAAATCTTACGATATAGCTTATTTAAACGTTCTCATGGAAGTGTAGAACATGAATACACGTAAAAAAGAGAGTTCTAGAAGGTAGCGCGCGCTAGTTTGCCTTATACTTCAGTTGCTATGAACACGGTGTCAAAACCAAAGGTATAGATGTCGTGAATGTCGAGTGCAACATATAAGGTACATTGAATAGGCTCCACCTGTTCAGGAGTGAAAACATAGTCTGTGTAGTTCCAGTCACAAGTTAAGAAGGTTGAAGCTTCAGCAGGAGTCCAGTTGCCAACCTCGAAAGTCAAAGTGAAATTTACGTTGCGCTCGTTCTTAAAGAAAAGTGTTACTCCAGCAAGATCACCTGGATCAAGAAGCCCCCAGTCAACTTCCGTAGCAGGTAAAGTACATTGTTTGTCCCAGTAGATCCCAACGCCTACGCCTCTAATCTGGCCAACATTGCTAATTCTACGTGTTGCCATAAGAACGAGTGTTGCAGCAGCTATGATCGTTACGGCGAGAGCGACTACAAGCATTTTTTCTCTTGTTGACAGTGCCATAATTCAAAATATGTTTCCCTCTATAAAAAACTTACAGTTCAGTGGGAGAGCGGAAAACCTGTCAGGAGTGAGAATATGCAGAACGCCATATCAGGCTTTCAGCTCTCTTTCCACAGAGCGACATATTGTCTGGAGTGTTCCACCACAATACGGGCATTTTTGAACGGTAAAGTCTTTAGGCATCTCACGGCCACATCCCATGCAGACCTTACTTTCCACAATGGTTTTCGGCTGATAGGATTCCCCATACCATTTTTCAAATATTTTGCTTTTATGTCTCTTACTCTTCGTCACTATCTTCCCTTTCCTGCAAGGTTAACATCTTGTCTGTCGAGCGGCCACAAAGCACCATTTTTGCCTGAAGAGAGAGAAAGGAAAACCCTCCTTGCTTGAGAACAAGGGGAGAAACCCTTCTAGCAAAGGCTTCGATATTGTAGCACGCTTTTCGACCACAATAACTAGGATTAAAACCTCTTAAAAACCCATATGGAACATACTTCTAGAAGAATTCTCCTATGAAAAACAAGCGTTTAAAACAGAAAAAAAAGGGGTGTTTGATTGAGCATCGGCTTTCAGTGTTAGTTTGAGCTTTGTTGTTCATTTAGAGGGTCTGATGTTGGCTGTGTTTGTTTCTTATATTCTAGCCATTTGACAAATATTTTGTAGATAAGAATCGCAAAGATAACAAACGCTGCAAGTATAGCGATGATTCCCGGCAAATAAGGCTTAGTTATGATTATTTCTTCATATAGGGCTACTATCATTTTGATTCTCCATGAGATTCCAAACTTATAAAAAAAAGGGGTATTTGAGGAACATTGGTTTTTCCAGTGTTAGCTTGTATTGTCGAAGAGGCCGTCTATGACTTCGTGTAAGATGGGAACTCCCACTTTATGTGAAAGGTCAGAAGCAGTGATGTCCAGTGGACAGGAGCCTATGTCGATAACGTTGAATGTTATTTCAAAGATTATGCCTGAGCCGTTGAAGCTTGGTGCTGGATCCATACATGCATAAGCGACCTGATATGTTCCCGCAGTCGGATCAGCAGCGTCCATTATCATCATTCCGGGTGCATATAGTATTCCGTCTGGATAGGAATCCGTTGGGATTTTAGCCGTGTGACTGACGTATTCCAGTAGCGATGCGTTCCATCCGAAAAGGACATCGACTCCGTAGAGATTTTCAACGTTTGCGACTTTTATGGCAACGGTGAATGTTTCGCCTACACCGACATTAACAAGCTCTGGATCAACGAAAACCATAGTTGGTACTTCTTTGAAGTATGCGATTACACTGTGGTCTGCATCCATTGTCACAGTTATTGGGTTTATCGTATAGTTCACACCATCTAAATTCCAGCAGTCAACTGCATATCCAAGGTCTGGAATGCCAGTCACCGTAACCCCTATTCCATCCCTGTACGGATATACTCCAGGAGCAGGGTCAGTTGTTCCGTTAGGAGTTGTTTCAATCGTTAGGTTATGATAGATTAACACGTAATCGGCAGAAACAATAATGTCGAATGTGACATCAACTTTCATTATTTGCCTCGGTATCATGTATTCTCTGACTAATGGAACGTCAATTGTCAACGTGAAATTTGTCTCCAAGCTTTCAAGAGGCTGAATCTCGTAATCTTCCGCTGTCCAATCTAGCGAGTAGTAGTGTGGGTTAAGCCAAGCGGGTGATACTGACAAGCCGTCAACCGATGCGGAAAGTACTAGTGGTTTCGCGCCATAACTCATGAATGTTACTTGTTGAGTGCTAACTGCCGTGTCACCAAACCCCATAGACAAATTACCCCCGAACCAGCCCCAAGATGTGATGTCTGCACGTATATCGTGCGGCACAATCAGCGTAACTTCTGTGCTAAGATAAAGCTGAATCACTATTACAGCCGCAACTATACTGCAAAGCAACAGAAAAGCCGCCATTACAACTAGCCATTTTTTCCTTTTTTCCATTTTATTTCCTCCATAATAACTAAGGTTTTAACCTTAAAAAATCTATATGGAACATAATTCTAGAAGAATACTCTATGAAAAACATGTAGCGCGCGCTAATATATCGCGATTTCCATGATGAACCAAATCATTCGCTTCGGAATTCTTAATGGAAATGGGTAGATTAGAAAACCAATCAACCATTTACCTAACTTCTTTGGAAGTCTAATCAAGTGTCTCACTCTCCATTATGTTATCTCTCAAGTCTCCTATCAAGTCGTCCTGCTCTGCAAAGAAGTCCTCAATTTTTTCCCTTGACTCTTCCTGTTTCTTCTTTATTTTCGTCCATATCTCCTGGTCAAAATGTTTCATCACGGCTTCTTTAATGCAGTTGTCGAAGGCGTCCGGCGCTTTGGCTCTGAACGCGGCGGTTTCAACCCGGTATAATCCCCAGGGCCAGGTTTTAAATCGTGGATCTCTCTGAAGTTTCGCTATTTCCTGTTCGTCTTCCGGTCTATGTGGAAGTTTAAACTTATCTACCTGGTCTTTAGTTACTAGAATCTTTTCAACCTGCACGTCTTCTACGCCAAGTTGCAGCATGGCCTTCAGAATGAAAGATATAAGGTCTTTACCTGTTCTTTTCGCTCCTTCCCCACCGCTAGGGTCAAAGTCAGCCAGGGCGATGATTACAGGTTGTTTTCTAGACTCTTTAATTTTCTCCGCTATTTCAAACAGCATTCGCCATCCACTGTATCCTCTAGCGTAAGCAGTATCCACGTTTAAGGCTCCAAGTCCAGCCAATGATTTGATGATGGGATAATCCGCTTCTTTCTCGGTTAACACTATCACTTTTTTAGGTTGGTTAAGCCACATGGGAAGGTCGTATCGGCTGCCTACGTCAGTGAACAGGTTAAGCCATATTTCAATATGCCTGCGTGGTGTTGTGTAACTCCAGTCGTTATCTTCAAATTCTCTTCCTGCTCCGTCTCTGATTATTTGCCAATCTATCTTTCCGGTTAAACGATGATCCCGGAGCCATTTTGACAAGCCTTTATAGGCGGATTTGGTGTTAGGCCACAACTCACCTACGAACCGATAGAAGATGTCTCTGAGCGATGGATACTCCA